>CAJPST010000040.1 GCA_905373425.1 uncultured Mesocricetibacter sp. | reverse complement strand
TATGGAGAAATTATTCCGCAGGATAAGGAAAATCGTCGATTATTAGTGATTAAACAACCGGTTGGAGTAGTAGCTGCCATTACTCCATGGAATTTTCCCAATGCGATGATTACCCGTAAAGCGGCTCCGGCTCTGGCAGCCGGTTGTAGCATTATTGTGAAACCGGCTCCGGAAACACCGTTGTCCGCACTGGCGTTAGCTGAATTAGCGGAACAAGCCGGCATCCCGCAAGGCGTTTTTAATGTGCTTCCAACCTCCTGTGCGGAAGAAGTCGGTGGCGTATTAACCGCCAGTGAAGATGTACGCAAGCTCACTTTCACAGGTTCAACTAAGGTAGGTAAGATTTTGATGGCGCAATGTGCCGATACCGTGAAAAAACTCAGCCTTGAATTAGGCGGGAATGCGCCTTCGCTGGTGTTTGACGATGCTGACCTTGATGTGGCGGTGGAGGCAGAGGCAGTAATCGCCTCTAAGTTCCGTAATTCGGGGCAAACGTGTGTCTGTACTAATCGAATTTATGTGCAGAAAGGGATTTATCGTGCGTTTGCCGAGCGGTTAGCAGAAAAAGTACGGGCATTTGAGGTCGGTGATTTCACTAATCCGAACAGCAATATTGGTCCGCTTATCACTGAAAATGCCGTATTAAAAATAGAAACTCATATTGCCGACGCATTGGAAAAAGGAGCAACATTAGCAGTAGGCGGAAAACGTCACCCTTTAGGCGGCACGTTTTTTGAGCCGACGATTTTGGAGAATGTCACTCAAGAAATGTTAGTTTGCTATGAAGAAACCTTTGCGCCTTTAGCTCCATTGATTCCTTTTGAGACGGAAGATGAAGCAATTAAATTGGCAAATGATAGCGAGTTCGGTTTAGCCGCATATATCTATACCCAGGATCTTAACCGTATTTGGCGGGTAAGTGAGGCGTTAGAAGTGGGATTAGTCGGTATTAACGAAGGCGTTATTTCTAATGAGGTTTCCCCTTTTGGTGGTGTGAAGCAATCAGGTTTAGGACGTGAAGGTTCCCGACACGGTTTAGATGAATTCCTAGAAATCAAATATTTATGTATGAAAGTGGAATGATATATTAAAGTGTAGGTAAAAAGTGCGGTCGGTTTTTACCGAGTTTTGCAGCATATTATCTTTAGAAAATATCTGAAAAAATGACCGCACTTTTTCAAAGCAAGGCGAAAAAACAAAAGGCATCATTACGATGCCTTTATGATAGAGTTTGAGCCGCCGATTACTTAGAATTGCAGCCGCAGCTTGCCAATTTTTTCTCTAAGCGTTCGTTCGCGAAATCCCAGTTTACTACATTCCAGAATTCTTTAATGTAATCCGGACGACGGTTTTGGAATTTCAAATAGTAAGCGTGCTCCCATACGTCTAAGCCGAAAATCGGGAAGCCTTCGCAACCGGCGATTTCTTTCCCCATTAACGGAGAGTCTTGGTTAGCAGTAGATACTACGGCTAATTTACCGCCTTCTTGTAATACCAACCACGCCCAGCCGGAACCGAAACGAGTGGTTGCCGCTTTTTCGAATTCTGCTTTAAACGCATCAACAGAACCGAAATCACGTTCGATGAATTGTTTAATCGTGCCTTGTAATGTTGTACCTTTTTTCAGAGATTTCCAAAACAAGCTGTGATTTGCATGGCCGCCAACATTATTGCGCAATGCGGTTAATTTATCCGCAGGCACTTGATTCAGGTTTTTCAGGAATGAACCGGGGCAACCTTGATTTGCCAGTTCAGTTAATTCTGCGGAAGATTCAAGCACGGCATTAGCATTGTTAATGTACGCTTGATGATGTTTAGTATGGTGAATTTCCATTGTTTGCGCATCAAAATGAGGTTCTAAAGCGTCGTAGGCATAGCCTAATTCAGGTAGAGTATAAGCCATGAAGGGCTCCTTTTTCGTTGTTAGGTTAAATGATTAACAAAATATTAACAGAAAATTTGATTGAGATCATTAAAAATGCTGATTTTTTGCCAAAAAAATAGAGTTGCCGAAACAACTCTATTCAATATAACAAAATGGCGATAATTAATTTTGTTGCGCTTTCACCGCAGCAATTGCCACCATATTGATAATCCGACGTACGGATGCCACCGGTGTGATGATGTGCGCAGGCTTATTGACACCCATCAAGATCGGGCCCACGGTAATCGGAGTTTCCACACCTTGTAGCAGATTAAGGCTGATGCGTGCCGATTCCATATTTGGCATCACTAACAGATTAGCAGCGTCTTTCAGTGGACTGTCCGGCATAATGTTTTGACGTAAGCGGGCGGATAATGCAATATCACAGTGCATTTCGCCGTCAATAATCAAATCCGGTGCACGTTCTTTCACTTGCGCTAAAACTTCCCGCATTTTGACCGCACTTGGGTAATCGGAAGAGCCGTAGTTAGAATGAGAAATTAATGCAACTTGCGGTTCAATCCCGAAACGACGCACTTCTTCTGCTGCCATTAGCGTGATGTCACTTAGTTCGTCAACATTCGGTTCCTGATTAACGAAAGTGTCGGTTATGAACAGGTTGCCTTTCGGTAACACCAAGCCGTTCACTGTTGCCAACGTAGAGACCCCGGGTTTAGTACCGATGACGTTTTTGATAATTTTTAAATGGGATGCATAAGAACCCATTAAACCACAGACCATCGCATCAATTTTGCCTAAATGTAGCAGGGTCGCTCCGATGACGGTTGGGTTAGTACGCATTTCACGTTGTGCGGTAGCCGGGCTTATTCCGTTACGTTTTCTTAACTCGTAGTATGCCGTCCAACATTCTTGATGATGTTCATTGCCTTCAATATCAATGATTTCATAATCATGTCCCACCCGCAAATGCAACCCTAAGGATTTAACCCGTTGCTCAATGACGCTAGGGCGACCGATCAACACCGGCAATGCGATACCTAATGTTGCAATTTCTTGTACTGCGTGCAGTACGCGAGGCTCTTCACCATCGGTTAGTAATACGCGTTTTTTATCCAGTTTCGCTTGGGCGAATACCGGTTTCATAAACAGGTTGGTTTTATAAACGAATTGGGTTAGCTTTTCAATGTAAGCATCAAAATCTTCAATTGGACGGGTTGCGATACCACTGTCCATTGCAGCTTTGGCAACTGCCGGAGCAATTTTTACGATTAGACGCGGATCAAACGGTTTCGGAATGATATAGTCCGGCCCGAAAGAAACTTCGCCATCACCATAAGCGGAAGTCACCACTTCGTTTTGTTCCGCCATTGCCAGATCGGCAATCGCATATACTGCGGCCATTTTCATTTCTTCGTTAATAGCCGTTGCTCCCACATCTAATGCACCACGGAAAATGAATGGGAAACATAATACGTTATTGACCTGATTAGGGAAGTCGGAACGACCGGTACAGATGATTGCATCAGGACGTACTGCTTTTGCCTCCGGTGGGGTAATTTCCGGATTTGGGTTAGCGAGGGCAAGGATTAACGGATTAGGCCCCATGGTTTTTACCATTTCTTGTGTAAGCGCGCCGGCTACGGAACAGCCGAGGAAAATATCCGCGTTCGGAATAGCGTCGGCAAGGCTACGTTGACCGTTATCTTCTATAGCGTACTGTTTTTTGGTATCGTCCATGCTGCTATCACGGTTTTTATAAATCACACCTTTGGAATCGCACACGGTGATATTTTCACGCTTCATCCCCAAGCTGACTAACAGGTTTAAACACGCAATAGAAGCTGCCCCCGCACCGGATGCCACTAGACGTACATCTTCAATTTTTTTATTTACGATACGCAAACCGTTCATCACTGCCGCGGCACTGATGATTGCCGTGCCGTGCTGGTCGTCGTGGAAAACCGGAATTTTCATTCTTTCGCGTAGTTTCTGTTCAATGTAGAAACATTCGGGAGCTTTAATATCTTCCAAATTTACGCCACCGAAAGTCGGTTCTAACGAGGCGATAATATCGACTAATTTATCGGGATCTTTTTCATCGATCTCAATATCAAAAACGTCCACACCGGCGAATTTCTTAAACAGAACGCCTTTCCCTTCCATTACCGGTTTGCCCGCCAGTGCGCCGATATTGCCTAAGCCTAATACCGCCGTACCGTTGGAAATCACCGCAACCAAGTTGCCACGGGCGGTATATCTATAAGAGGCGGCCGGGTCTGCCTGAATTTCCAAGCAAGGCACCGCTACACCCGGTGAATAGGCGAGAGCAAGGTCACGCTGAGTGGCGAGAGATTTGGTTGGCGTAACTTCGATTTTGCCCGGTTTCGGAAATTCGTGGAAATCGAGCGCTGCTTGACGTAATTGATCGTCCATAATAATCCTCTTTTTAGTGCTGATATTGAGTTAAATCGGTGCGTTTATTATAAACCTATTTTTTGCAGATATTGTGATCTAACACATAAAATTAACAATTAATTTCAAAAAAATTTACTTATCGCGGCTTGTAATGGAGACTTGAACTGCATTCGGATGTAGCCTTTGGCAAAATCGCTAAAAAAACGACCGCACTTTTAGCTAAAACTGGAGTACAATGGCACACTTAATGAACTTTCAGGACAATTATGCGATTAGATAAATTTTTAGCCGAAAATACCGGATTAACCCGTTCGCAGGCAAACAAAGCCTTGCGTCAAAGTGCGGTGACAATTAATGGCAAAATTGAGAAAAATGGAGCGACTAAAATCAGCAGGGAAGATGAAATCTGCTTTGAGGGCGAATTGTTGCCTTGGGTGGAAGACGGACTGTATTTTATGTTGTATAAGCCGCAAGGCTATGTTTGTTCTAATGATGACGGCGATTATCCGACCATTTATCAGTTTTTTGATTACCCTTTGGCGGGAAAGCTGCATAGTGCGGGGCGTTTAGATGTAGATACCACAGGGTTAGTGCTGTTGACTGACGATGGGCAATGGTCGCATCGCATTACTTCTCCGAAGTATCATTGTGAAAAAACTTATCTGGTGACACTTGCCGATCCGGTTGAAAGCCATTATATGCAAGCTTGTGCTGAAGGAATTTTGTTACGCGGTGAAAAAGAACCGACTAAACCGGCAAAATTGGAAATTCTTGATGATTATAATGTGAATCTGACTATCAGCGAAGGGCGTTATCATCAAGTAAAACGAATGTTTGCGGCCTTAGGAAACAAGGTAACTGCGTTACACCGTTGGAAAATCGGTGCGATTGAATTAGATGAAAATTTAGCCGAAGGGGAATTTCGTGCGCTGAGTGAAACAGAAATCAGCGGATTTAATAAAGGGTAAAAATATGACTAATGCAACAAAAGTAAATTTACTTTTTGTGGTGACATTAGGCATCTTGTCAATGTTGCCGCCACTAGGGGTTGATATGTATTTGCCGGCATTTTTAAATATTGCGGCAGATCTGAATATTGCTCCCGAACAGGTGCAACATACCCTTACTTCTTTTACATTCGGCATGGCAGCGGGGCAGCTTTTCTGGGGACCGGTGGGCGACAGCTACGGACGCAAACCGATTATATTGCTTGGTGTAATCGTCAGTGCCATAACGGCATTCATTCTAACCGACATTATGTCTATCCTGAATTTCACCGTGTTGCGCTTTATTCAAGGTTTTTTTGGAGCGGCGCCGGTAGTATTGGTTGGTGCATTACTACGTGATTTGTTTAATAAAAACGAACTGTCGAAAATGATGTCGATGGTAACTTTAGTCGTGATGATTGCTCCGCTTATTGCGCCGATTATCGGTGGTTACGTGGTTAAATTTTTTCACTGGCACGTTATTTTTTATGTAATCGCCGCTATGGGATTTTTAAGCGTAACACTGGTTTTCTTTATTGTGCCGGAAACCCATGAACGGGATAAACGTATTCCATTGCGATTAGGTGTTGTATTGCGTAATTTTGTCGCTATCTGGAAGCGTAAGGAAGTACTCGGTTATATGATTTCATCAGGTTTTGGCTTTGGCGGTCTATTTGCGTTTCTGACTGCGGGTTCTATTGTATATATTGGTTTATACGGAGTAGCAGTAGATCAATTCGGTTATTTCTTTATGATTAACATCGGTATCATGACCTTAGGCTCTACGATAAACGGCCGCATTGTACATAAAGTCGGGGCGGAAAGAATGTTGCAACTCGGTTTGGGTATCCAACTTTTATCCGGTATTTGGTTAATTATAGTGAGTATTTTTGATCTCGGATTTTGGCCGATGGTCTTAGGCGTAGCGGTTTTTGTTGGGCAAAACGCTTTGGTTTCCTCTAATGCTATGGCATCTATTTTAGAAAAATTTCCAACCATGGCCGGTACGGCTAATTCTCTTGCCGGTAGCGTTCGATTCGGGCTGGGCGCTGGAATTGGTACATTGGTCGCAACCATGAAAATCAACAGCGCTGCACCGATGCTGCTAACTATGGGAGCTTGCGCTCTGAGTGCCGTGACTTGTTATTATTTCTTAACGTATCGCACCTTGCGTAAAAAACACAACATATAAAAAAGGAACCTGAATGGCTTTACACAAATGCCCGGAGTGCCGTCGTAAAATCAGTGACAGTGCCAAACTTTGTCCACATTGTGGTTTTTCTTTCGCTGAAGCAGATTTGGAGGTTTATCGTCAAAAACTGGAACAACGCCGTCTGCATAATGCCGAAATTAATCGTCAAAGTGCCAAACTACATTTAGTTTGGTTTGTCATTTTTGCCTTAGTTATTGGGTTGGCTGCTTGGTGGAATAATTAAAATGACTGAAAAATTAACCGCACTTTGAGTTTGAATAGCCCAAAGTGCGGTCGGTTTTTTATCAGTTTTATTAGAGACTAATAACTTTTAGATTGTTCTTTATCTACTACTACAGGATCAACGTAATAAACCGCCGGGATAGGTTGTTTGTTGATTTGTTTTAATGCATGTTCGATTGCCACGGCAACTTGTTTTTTCGGTAGTTGGTCGATGGTGTTTTGCATTTTACCTTGTTTGACATATTCAATGGCAAGCGGAATACCATCATAGCCACTGACTAATACTTTTCCTGCCAGCCCTGCATTTTCTACCGCTGTGACAGCACCGATTGCCATATTGTCATTGGCAGCAAAGATCGCTTTAATGTTCGGATTAGCGGTCAGAATATTGGTGGTGACGTTAAGAGCTTGCTCGGTTTCCCAGTTAGCAGATTGAGATGCAACTATTTTAATGTCGGGATATTCGCCAAAGGCTTTGAGTGCGCCGCCTTTGCGTTGTTCTCCGTTATCCACACCAGGGATACCTTCCAGAATTGCAACATTACCTTTGCCACCAATAGCATCGGCTAGGCTCTTAGCTTCCAAATAGCCGCCATTAAAGTTATCCACGCCGACATAATTAAATTTTAGCCCTGCTGCTTCTGCCGCTTTCGCATCGAGACGAACATCTAAGTCAATAATCGGAATGCCTGCTTTTTCGGCCTTTTGAAATGCCGGAATGAACGCAATGGAGTCATTAGGAGTAACAATAATCGCATCTACTTTTTTTGCAATCATATTTTCAACTAAGCCCACCAGTTGCTCGGTAGAATCTTCTTTTTCCGCCACTTGCACGATGAGATCAATATTTTGTTTTTTCGCTGCTTCTTCAGCACCTTGGCGCATTGAAATGAAATATTCATTACTTAATGTTTTCATTAATAATGCAATTTGTGGTTTGTCGGCAGCATAGGCAAGGCTTGGTAATAATGCGGTTAATGCAGTAATTTTGAAAATATTTTTTAACAATTTTGATTTCATTGGAAACTCTCCTTGACTTTGGTGGTTGATCGGTTGTGTTTCAAAAGAAACGTTATTAGTTTAATCGTATTTAATTTTTAAAACTGTGATCCGGTTCGCATTTTTTAAATAAAAAATAATTTATTCTATACTCATCTTTTCAGGACAGCAGAGGGATGTTAAATGCGTGACGATACTATTTTGACTTTACACAATATTTCAAAACAGTTTTTTGGAGTGAGCGTGCTAACAGATATTAATTTAGATATTCGCGCAGGAGAAGTGTTGTGTTTGATTGGAGAAAATGGAGCAGGCAAATCCACTCTGTGTAAGATTATTGCCGGGATTTATCATAATGATACGGGTGAAATGCGCTATCGGGGCGAGCCTTATGCACCGGAATCTGTAAAACAAGCTCAAGAGGCAGGCATCGGTTTTATTCATCAGGAATTAATGTTGGTGCCGCAATTAACCGTATTGGAGAATATTTTTCTCGGTGCGGAGAAGCGACTGAGTTTCGGAAGAATGGATTGGAAAGAAATGCGCGGGAAAACTCAGCGGATTATTGATGAATTGGAATTGGATATTAAGCCCGATGATTTGATTGCGGATTTGTCGATTGCGCAGCAGCAAATGGTCGAAATTGCCAAAGCGATTTTTAGTGAATACAAGGTTATTATTTTTGATGAGCCGACATCTTCTATTTCACGTAAGAATACCGAAGTGCTATTTAAAATTATCCGGCAATTAAAGGAAAAAGGTGTAGTGATGATCTACATCTCCCATCGTTTGGAAGAGTTTAAATATATTGCCGATCGCGTTACCGTGCTACGCGACGGTTGCGTGACAGGAACGTTACATTACGCACAAACCTCTCCTGAAGAAATTGTTCGATTAATGGTCGGGCGTGATGTCGATTTCAGCAAATATCAGCGCAAAGCAGATTTTCATGAAGAAAAATTACGAGTGGAAGATTTACACAGTAAACATATTCAACCGATTTCATTTACGCTAAATAAAGGTGAAATTCTCGGTTTTGCAGGCTTGGTCGGAGCAGGGCGCACTGAAGTATTACGTGCTATTTACGGCGCAGATGAAGCGATTGGCAAAATTTATATTGATCAACAGGAAGTGCGAATTCATTCGCCCGAAGAAGCGGTGAAGCATAAGATTGGTTTCATTACTGAAGATCGAAAATCACAGGGATTAGTGTTGGGAATGAGTATTCGTGAGAATATCACATTGCCGATTTTAACGAGGTTTTGGCGTAATTTTCGGTTGGACAAAAGCAAAGAGCGTGAGGTCGCGGAAGATAATCGGCAAAAATTGCGTATTGTATCGAAAGATCAAGAACAGCAAACCAAAACATTGTCGGGTGGAAATCAGCAGAAAGTAATTATTGCCCGTTGGTTAGAGAGCGGTGTGAAAATTCTGTTTTTTGATGAGCCGACGCGTGGAATTGACATCGGAGCTAAATCAGAAATTTATGATCTTATGCGCCAATTTACCGAAAACGGAGGTTCAATTTTGATGGTTTCCTCCGACTTACCCGAGTTAATCACGATTTCCGACAGGGTCATTGTGATGCGAAACGGTGAAAAAGTAAAAGAAATTCGAGAACGTGGTGAAATCAACGAAGAAAACCTGATGCGTTTGATGATTGGCGTAGAATAGTGAAATATTGAGCGGCAAAATGCCCAAATAGTTATGCAGGCAGTTAAATATAGGGATAGTGTTATGTTTTCATTGAAAAAAATAGTATCAAAATTAGGCATTGGTTTGGTGTTGTTCTTTATGATTTTGGGAATGTCGCTAACCTCGGAGGTGTTTTTATCTACTAATAATATTCTTAATATTTTGTTACAGGTATCGGTAATTTGCGTGATTTCCGTCGGAATGACCTATGTAATTTTAACCGGAGGCATTGATTTATCAGTCGGTTCTATCGTTGCGTTAAGCGCAGTGTGTTTAGGCAAATTTACTCATTGGGGAGTGGCATGGTTAGGCGAAAATCCATCCGAATTTGCGCTGTGGGGGATAGTTCTACTTTCTATTTTGGGTGCGATTTTAGTGGGAATGCTGTGCGGTTATATTAATGGATTTGTGATTGTGTACGGTAAAGTGACTTCATTCATTACCACATTGGGAATGATGGGGATTGCACGCGGTCTTGCACTGACGATTTCCGAAGGTAAAACTATTTATAATTTTCCCGAACCGTTGCGCTTTTTTGGTAACGGGCGGTTGCCGTTAACAGAGGATTTCAGTATTCCCATCCCGGTAATTATTGCCTTACTGGTGGTTTCAATCAGTTTTTATATATTGACACAAACAATTTTCGGACGACAAGTATATGCTTTGGGCGGTAATCGCGAAGCGGTGAGATTATCAGGAATTAATGTAAATAAGCTGGAAATTAAAACCTACGTGATTAACGGCGCATTGGCGGCAATCGGTGCGGTTATTCTAGTTGGACGGCTTAATGCCGCACAACCGATCGCCGGCACGGGGTATGAGCTGGATGCTATTGCCGCAACGGTCATCGGTGGAACCAGCTTAATGGGCGGAGTCGGCTCGGTCATCAGTACTTCCATCGGTGCATTAATCATGGGCGTACTACAAAATGGACTAACGTTATTGAACGTAACTTCTTATTTACAACGCTTGATTATCGGCTTGGTAATCATTCTTGCCGTATTCCTTGATCAGCTTCGTCGCGGTGAAGTTTCTACCGGCCGGCTAAAACGAATTTTCTTTCGGGAATAATGTTGAGAAACTATCGGAACGGGAACCATGCTTCCGCCGACAATTGTATTATGTTAATATCATGAATTTTACAGACCGCACTTTTGAAAGTGCGGTCTGTTTTTTGAGTGTTTTTTACGCTCACCTCAAAAAACGTGAGTGCCGTCACAATCCTGCAATCAGCGAATTGCGTAGATTGTGATTTTTAGTTATGGTATTGCCATTAAACGTGAGTGGGTTTGAAGACGTTAATGAGGTGAAAAATGCTCCGACAATTTCTGAGAAAACATTACATTCTGACGGTTTTTTTATTAATGCCTTTTGTTATTTATACTTATCTTTATTTCACCGATTTCAGATATGATGATGACAGACATGATTTTCGTCATTATCCCATTCCGCCGTTAATAGAAAAATGGGCGAAAACCATTGAATACAAAACCTTGCCCCATGTGAAATTTAGCAAGTGTTTTTTCATTTCGTTTAATAGCCATCAGCTAAGCGGTAATGTCAACAAAATGTTTGGTGAAAACTATATCAGCATAATATCGGATAAAAAAGATAGCCAACGATATTATCGTGAGGCTTATGAAAGAAAATATTCAGTTTATCATACAAACCATATAACAGAGGAACAATTTTATAAGGAAGCCAAAGAAAAACCGCATTTTTGGCTGAAAATCTATCAGAATGATATGTTACTTGAAACCCGGGAACTGTATTTTAGTGATTTTCTATCCAGTAGTAACATAAAAATTGGTAATCGAGAATTGTCTGCTCCGGGGATCATAGGTCGTCCGGGACATAAACAGGGGTATTGCCATGACTTTGCGGAAGACACCTTATATAAATTAGAAATCATTAGCGATCAGATAATCCCTGAATTCCATGATGTGGAAGTATTTTTCACCCTTAGACCTTACACACCTAAAGTATAATCTTAATAATCTTTATAAGGAGCATAATTATGTCAGATACGAAATATACCGTCACATTCCTGGAAAATGATAGAACCTATGCTAGGCAAATGGGATTTGAACCGAGTGTGATTCTCATGGTGGATTGCATAACTGCGTGTAATATGTTGCTAGGGCGTTATACCTTATCGGCTATAGCTTCAATAGCACTGGACGTATAACGATTCATTTAAAAAACAGTGAAAAATCTGACCGCACTTTTGGGGAGAGTAAACTCAAAGTGCGGTGATTTTTTGGAGCGTTTTCTCTAAAAAAGTGCCGAATTGGCGTTTCTTTACTAAATAATGTAACAACCCAGGCAAAATAAGAGTAGAATTATTCCTTATGAGAGAAATTGAAAGAGGAATTGGAATGAGGGAGAAAGTATTTCTGCTATTGCGATCTTTCGCGATTTTGTATTTGATGTTGTTTGCCGGTGAATGGTTGGCCGAATTGTTGTCTGTTGGGGTGCCGGGAAGTATTTTTGGATTATTGTTGTTGTTTTTTGGATTGACGACGCAGGTGATAAAAGTAGAGTGGATAATGTTCGGTGCCGAATTATTGATTCGCTATATGGCGGTGCTGTTTGTGCCGGTGAGTGTGGGAATTATTAAATATTCCGATTTGTTGGTGTCGCAAGCCAATGCATTGTTAATTCCGAATATTGTCAGTACTTGCGTTACTTTAGTATTAATCGGCTTTTTGGGCGATTATTTATTTTCCCTAAATTCATTTGCCCGTTTGCGTCGTAAAGTGTTGAAAAAACGCGCTAAGGAGTCGTAATGATTTATGCCTATTCTTTATTAACAATAGCAGCATTTTGGGTGGCATTGCAGATTAATAAGCGTTTGCAATCTGTGGTCTTTAATAGCTTCATTTTAACGGTGCTGATTTTAATTGGTGTGCTATTGCTCGCTAAAATTCCTTATGACGACTATATGGCGGGAAATGCGCCGTTGAATAATTTACTCGGTTTGAGCGTGGTGGCTCTGGCGTTGCCTCTGTATGAACAGTTACGCCAAATTGCGGCATATTGGAAAATTATTTTATTAATTACTACAGTCGCATCACTACTTTCGATGTTGACCGGAGCGGGGTTGGCATTATTATTCGGAGCAAGCCCTGAAATTGTGGCCACAGTGTTACCAAAATCAGTTACCACTCCGATTGCCATGGCGATTTCACAAAATATCGGTGGCGTGCCGGCGGTAGCTGCGGTTGGTGTGGTTGTGGCCGGTTTGCAGGGATCGGTTTTCGGTTATTTGGTGTTGAAAAAACTTAATTTGAAATATTCAGAAGCGATTGGCCTTTCCGTCGGAGCAGTTTCTCACGCACTGGGAACGGTGAGCTGTATGGAAATTGAAGCGAAAGCAGGCAGTTATAGTTCTATTGCTTTGGTATTATGTGGCATTATTAGTTCAATTTTGGCACCTTTGGTTTTTAACTTAATTTATTGGATAGTCTAGATGACAAAAATTCAATTGGATACGGCATGGCAAGCGCGTTTTTTGCCGGATCCGCCACGTGAAAAAGATCATCGTCCGCCGTTTCGACGTGATCGCGGACGGATTTTGCATAGTGCGGCATTTCGTTGTTTACAGGCGAAAACTCAGATTCACGCAGTAGGCGAGAATGATTTTTACCGTACCCGTTTAACGCATTCGCTGGAAGTGGCACAAATCGGTAGTAGCTTAGTGTCGCAGCTAAAATTTGTGAATGCGTTTGAACATTTGGCGCAACAGGTGCAAACCGATAAAGCGGAATTACAAAAAAATCTGACCGCACTTTTGCCCTCCAATGATTTGATTGAAAGCCTTTGTTTTGCTCATGATATTGGGCATCCGCCGTTTGGTCACGGTGGCGAAATTGCGCTGAATTATATGATGTGTCATCACGGTGGCTTTGAAGGTAACGCGCAGACCTTTCGCTTATTAACTAAACTGGAACCTTACACGCCGACGGCAGGAATGAATTTGACCCGCCGTACGATTCTCGGG
>CAJPST010000039.1 GCA_905373425.1 uncultured Mesocricetibacter sp. | reverse complement strand
CGCCATCGCATAAACGGATCTCGCTATTTACCGGCACGCCGATGGATTTCAACCATTGCAAACGTTCATAGTGCGTTGCTGGCAAATCGACGCCTTCGGCAATACCAATGCTGTACGCGTTGAGCATTAACGGACGTTGGCTAGTGATTTTCGGATCCAATTGGCGTAAGGAACCTGCCGCCGCATTACGTGGGTTAGCAAAGGTTTTTTCGCCCTGTTCCAAGGCGCGTTCATTTAAGCGCTCGAATCCCTCGTGCGGCATAAACACTTCACCACGCACTTCCAAGCGTGCTGGCGGATTGTCTGTCAGTAGCTGCAAGGGAATGTTGCGAATGGTACGAATGTTTTGTGTGATGTCTTCACCTGTTGTACCATCGCCGCGCGTTGCCGCTTGGGTCAGCACGCCATTCACATACAAAATGCTGACTGCCAATCCGTCCAATTTAGGTTCGCAACAAAATGTTAATGGCTCGGGCGTGAGTACCAAGCGATCCTGAATACGTTTCACGAACGCCAAAAATTCCTCATCAGAAAAGGCGTTATCCAACGAGAGCATCGGCAGTTCATGTTTAATTTGTGCAAATTCCGACAACGGCCGCGCGCCCACGCGTTGGGTCGGCGAATCGGCGGTGATCAGTTCGGGATGTTGTTGTTCTAAGGCTTTGAGCTGATGAAATAAGCGATCGTATTCACTGTCGGGTATTTGCGGCTCGTCTAACACATGATATTGATATTCGTGATAACGCAGGGTTTTCCTGAGATCGTCAATTTGTTGTTGGATTGAAGTTGTCATTGTGATTCCATAAAAATAATCGAAAAAACGACCGCACTTTTTAGGTGCTCAGCGAGCCAAAAGTGCGGTCGATTTGTTGTCCGTTTTTTGATTAATCTAAACGTGCTAAATACTCCGCCTCGGCTTCACGGGTAAACAACTCTTGCTGTTCGGTCAATACAAAACCGTTCAATTCATCCGCTAAATTGTGTGCGGCGCGAATCATCATTTTTAAATTTACCCGATCATTCCCTGCTGACGGTAAGCGCATAAACAACACGATGCCTTGGGTAGAAAATTCAAAGATATGATTTTGTTCAAATGTCCCAGGCTGTTTGATATTTGCTACGCTAAATAATACCGGTGCGGTTTCATCTAAATTTAAATGGGTATGGTACAGTTTATCTAGCCCTAATTTAAAGCCTAATTTCTCTAAAGTCTGTTCCAGCATAATGCCTTGGAATGTGCGGTTTTCGGCGGCTACCACATAAAGGGTAATAAAGGTTGTGTGTTCGGCAGCTTGTGCATTTCGTTGACGTTCTTCCGTGTCCGTTTGAAATGCAGTGTGTAAATTCTCTTGTGCGGCCTCTTGCAGTTGCACGCGTAATTGTGCCGAGGAAGTATTAATGCCCTCTTCCTCATCAAAGCGTTCTGCTTCAGCAATAGAGAGAGTTGAAATATTTTTCTTGGTTTGAGCGTAATAGGATGATTCTCTTAGAGGTTCCTGTTCAATTCCCGCAGGTTGTGAATCAGGTAACGTAATCTTAATTTGTTCGACCGATTGCGGTTGCGTCATTTGAGCCTGAGAGGTGACAGATGATTCAGACTCTTTAATATACGCAGGTTGCGCTCTTTGCAACGGAGAATTGTTGCCTTGGGACGGATGCCCATATTCAGGTTGAGCTTCAAATTGTAAAGGTTGCCGTGTCGACTGTGGATTGTTCGGTGGTAAATTAAAGGACGGGTTTGCGACCGTTTCGCTGACATGGTTAGAAGAATTTGGCTGCATTGACGGAGATTCGGTAAACGCCGGACGGTTAACCGTTTGAGCATATTGTTGCATAGCTGCGTTTTGTTCTACATCACGTTCAAAGGCATTAGCACTTTCAAAATACTTTGATTTTTCACGGCGGTTTGCCCATAAACCATGCGCAACCAAACCGATTAATACAACCACACCCGCAATAATCAAAATTGTATTTAAATCCATCACTACTATCCTTTTGACAATCCAATTATTTTGTTTAGCTTATCATATTTTTATAATTTAGGGATACTTTATCTTGAAATTTGCTTTTTTAACCGCACTGTGTATTCTAGTCGCTATTAATTATATTAAAAGGAAATTTTATGATTGAACCGAAAGAAATAAAATCCGGCTTTGACTATTTCATTACCGGCTGGCATTTAATTACCCGACCGGGTTTGCGTCGTTTTGTTATTATGCCGATTTTACTTAATATTGTGCTGATGATTGGATTATTTTGGCTATTTATCTCACAAATAGGTTCTATGATCGACAGTATTATGGCCTTTGTTCCCGATTGGCTCAGCTGGCTGAGTTCTATTCTATTTATATTTTCCATCGGCATGATTTTACTGTTATTTTATTTCGCTTTCACAACCTTATCCGGTTTTATTGCGGCGCCTTTTAACGGGTTGCTGGCAGAAAAAGTGGAGAAAATGTTGACGAATGAAAGCCTGGCAGAAACAGGTATGGCGGATTTTATTAAAGATATTCCGCGTATGCTTGGGCGTGAATGGCAAAAATTAATTTATAGCCTGCCGAAATTTATCGGTTTATTTTTATTAAGTTTTATCCCGCTTGTCGGGCAAACTGTTATTCCTGTGTTGACGTTTTTATTCACAGCGTGGATGATGTCAATTCAATATTGTGACTATCCGTTTGATAATCATAAGATTTCATTCCATACCATGCGTTTCAAATTGGCGGAAAACCGCTCTCAAAGTTTAACGTTCGGCACCTTTATAACCTTATGTACTTTTGCTCCGTTAGTGAATTTGGTTGTAATTCCGGTGGCGGTTTGTGGTGCAACGGCAATGTGGGTAGAAACTTATCGGAAAGATCTTTACGCTGCAAACGGAAAAACTACCTCAAAATCGACCGCACTTTCTCCCGATATAGTTTCCGGCGGTTCAAACATCGTTTCGCGGAAGGGGAATGATATTATATCAAAATAATGAAAATAGCGTTTAGTTATAAAATATAACCAATAGCTATTTTTAAGATGTAATACGTTATGTTTACAATAAGCTAAACTTAACTCCAGTATTCTATTATGAGGGCAATTAAATGACCATTTTTGCAGACAATTCTTATACCATTGGTAATACTCCGTTGGTGCGTTTAAAAAACTTTGGACATAACGGTAATGTCGTCGCTAAGTTGGAAAGTCGCAATCCGAGTTTCAGCGTGAAATGCCGTATTGGCGCCAATATGGTGTGGCAGGCGGAAAAAGATGGTATTTTAACCAAAGGCAAAGAAATCGTCGATGCAACCAGTGGGAATACCGGTATTGCATTAGCTTATGTCGCAGCGGCTCGCGGTTATAAAATTACATTGACCATGCCTGAAACCATGAGCCTGGAACGTAAACGTTTATTGCGCGGGTTGGGAGTAAATTTAGTGTTAACTGAAGGGGCGAAAGGCATGAAAGGCGCAATCGCTAAAGCGGAAGAAATTGCAGCTTCCGATCCGAGCCGTTATGTTACCTTAAAACAATTTGAAAACCCGGCTAATCCTGCTATTCACCAACAAACCACCGGTCCTGAAATTTGGAACGCTACTGAGGGTAAAGTCGATGTTTTAGTTGCAGGAGTGGGTACAGGCGGTACGATTACCGGTGTGAGTCGTTACATTAAACTGGACGAAGGCAAACAAATCGTTTCTGTTGCGGTGGAACCGGCGGAAAGCCCTGTAATCAGTCAAACTTTGGCAGGCGAAGAAGTGAAACCGGGACCACATAAAATTCAAGGAATTGGTGCAGGTTTTATTCCGAAAAATTTGGATTTATCATTAATTGATAGGGTAGAGCGCATTGACAGTGATACTGCTCTTGCTACTGCACGTCGCTTAATGGCAGAAGAAGGGATTTTGGCAGGGATTTCGTCCGGTGCAGCAGTTGCGGCTGCCGATCGGCTTGCCAAATTACCGGAGTTTGCCGATAAATTAATTGTGGTAATCTTACCTTCCGCAGCTGAACGTTATTTAAGCACTGCATTGTTTGAAGGCATTGAAGCCTAATCCGTTTTAGAAAACACCACTAAAATTAACCGCACTTTGAACTAACTCATTTTCGGTTAGGTTCAAAGTGCGGTTGTTTTTTCTGTATTTTAGGGAAGAAAAGCCTAAGGTTTATACTTGGTGCGGTAGCCGGGGTTTTCTTCAGGGCGCAGCTGGTTAGGGAATTGGCGGTCTGTAGTGATATCCATCGCGGTTTGCTGAATAAGCTTATAAACCTCGTAGGGATTTTCAATAAAACGCAGGAAGTTTCTATTACCGAAGCGGATGGTTCCGCGCTTGAACAGGGTTTCCATAAAACCTACATTAACCCGTAAATCCTGCACTTCAGGCAATTCAGCACTGGCAATATCTAGTCCAATAAGCCCGGAGGTGAAATACAGCCGTTTGTCAGTAAGCGCATAATTCATGCGGTACCAGTTGAAAAAACGGTAAATGGGAGAAAATAATGCGTACCATACCGGTGCCATGTGCAAAAGTATAAAAAAATTCGCATATGGGAAAAGCCCGAACGAAGCAGCATTAAACTTTGTTATAAAAAAGAAGTCGAAAAGCCCCCAACATAAAGCAAAAGGATAAATTAGCGGATTTCCTAGAATGTATAAGAAACGGTGCGGTTTGCCTTGCCACAATATGTTTTCATTTGGGTCAGTGAGATTTTTAAGCATTTTCTCCTCCTAGCGGATAACGCAATGTAGTTATTGTATCACTAAGTTAAAAGTTTTCAATTTTGGCCCGCTCTCCAAACTTTGCAAGGATAAAGCAATCTAAGTTAAATATTGAGCCTTGTATTATACCGAGAACAAAGTGCGGTTGTTTTTGGGCGCATTTTTAACAATAAAATACCCTGATGAAAACAACTGAAAAACCCACCGCACTTTGACGTATTCTATGCTATTATTTCCACGATTAAATTATGGGAGGTATTTGGGAAATTGTTGAATTGTCTGTGGCTTATCCTTGTAAATACGCTCGTGATGCGAGAATACAATTAAAATTAGGTTATGACGGTTTCAAAAATAAATTGAAATAAGCATAATTGAAATGAAATTAAGAATGGCACGTTACTTTGCAACAATGCAAAAATTAGAAAACGCCTCAAAAATTAACCGCACTTTGAAAGAATAAATCAAAGTGCGGTTGTTTTTTGGCTGATTTTATTGCTTATTTTTTCTTCGCGTATTTCAAGCTGTCGATTGCTACGGCCAAGATGATGATGGAACCTTTAATGATATATTGCCAGTAAGGGTTTACACCAATGTAGGTTAAGCCATAGTTGATTACGGTGAAAATGATAACCCCGGTAACCACCCCGATAACGGTTCCTACACCACCGGCAAAGGAGACGCCACCTACTACACAGGCAGCAATAGCATCGAGTTCATACATAAAACCAAGGTTGTTTGTTGCCGAACCGATACGTCCTGCTTCTAACATTCCACCGAAAGCATAGAACATACCTGCTACCATATAGATAACAATCAGGTTGCGTGCAACGTTTACTCCGGACACTTTCGCTGCTTCCGGGTTACCGCCGATAGCGAAGATGTTTTTGCCGAAGCGGGTTTTATTCCATAGTACCCAAACTAAAAACGCGGAGATGGCGGCATAAATAGTGATATAGGATAATTTAAATGAGCCTAAACGGAAAAACCCTTGGGCAAATACGGAGAAACTTTCACTGAATCCGGCAATTGGTGAGCCACCTACAGCATCGTAATACAGAGAGTTGATACCGTACACGATAATCATGGTTCCCATGGTGGCGATAAACGGGGTAACATTAAGATAAGCAATAACGAAACCGTTTACCAAACCTATTATGGCACCGACGGCACAAACTGCCAAAATAACCAGCGGAATCGGAATTTCTTCCAAAGAAGGGAATACCCGGTTCATATTTTCCATAGACTGCAATAGCGTAGCAGAGATTACCGCGGCCAAACCTACTTGACGACCGGCGGATAAGTCGGTGCCTTGTGTAACCAGCAAACCCGCTACCCCTAGAGCAATAATCAGACGTACAGATGACTGAGTCAAAATGTTACTGAAGTTCATTAGGTTTAAGAAACTCGAGTCCTGCGCGATAATAATGGCTAGGAGGATTAAAAGTACAAAGTAAATTGCATTCTGTTTCAGAAAATCCAGCGATTTATTTTGTTTTAAGGCTGACATAATTCATTTCCCTCTGTTTTTATAAATATTTGGCGGCTAGTTGCAGAATTTCTTCTTGCGAGGTTTGGGCTGTTTCGACAATACCCGCGACACGGCCGTTACTCATAACTAAAATGCGGTCGGTTACCCCGAGTAATTCAGGCATTTCGGAAGAGATCATGATGATGCCCTTATCTTTTTTCGCCAGTTCTTGAATTAATTGGTAGATTTCAAATTTCGCACCAATATCAATACCGCGTGTCGGCTCATCTAACATCAGAATTTCCGGCTGGGTCAAGAGCCAGCGTCCGATAACCACTTTTTGTTGATTTCCGCCGGAAAGTGAGCCGATATTAGTTTTATGCGATGGAGTTTTTACGTTCATTGAATCGATAACCCATTGGGTATCACTTTTCATCTTGGTGCTACTGAGTAAACCGAATTTGCTAAGGTAAGATTTCATATTGGAAATCAATGAATTAAATTCAATACTCAGATTGGCGTAAATCCCTGTTGAGCGACGTTCCTCAGTTACCAAGGCAAATCCGTTGTTAATCGCTTCAAGTGCGGTATGATTTTTCATTAGTTTTCCGTGTAGTTTCACGGTTCCGCTTTTACGTTCACGCACGCCGAAAATAGTTTCTACAATATCGGTTCGTTTGGCTCCGACTAGGCCTGCAATACCCAAAATTTCGCCTTTTCGCAACTCGAAACTAACATCCTGAATAGATGGTTGATTCAATGCGGTAAGATTTTCCACTTGCAGAATTACTTCTTTCGGATTATTGGTTTTCGGAGGAAAACGTTGGGTTAATTCGCGACCAACCATCATTGCCACAATGCTGTCCATTGTGCAGTCTTTTACGGCGACAGTATTGATCCATTTGCCGTCACGTAAAATGGTGATTTCGTCACAAATTTTGAAAATTTCGTCCATTTTGTGTGAAATATAGATAATTCCGCAGCCACGCTGTTTTAATTTTTCAATAATTTTAAACAGGTGCTCCACTTCTTTTTCTGACAGTGAAGAGGTCGGTTCGTCCATGATCACGATTTTAGCGTTATAAGAAAATGCTTTGGCAATTTCGATCATTTGCATTTGTGAAACGGACAGGTTGGCGACTTTTTCTTTCGGATCTACATCAATATCCAGTTCATCAAAAATCGCTTTGGTATCCCGATACATTTTGTTGTGATCAACAAATGGCCCTTTTAACGGATAACGTCCTAACCATAGGTTGTCCATAACGTTACGCTGACGTACCAAGTTTAGTTCTTGGTGTACCATTGAGATTCCGTTTTCAAGCGCTTCTTTTGATGTTTTAAAATTTATTGGTTGACCTAAGAATAAGATTTCACCTTCGTCTTTGGCATAAATACCAAACAGGCATTTCAGCAGAGTAGATTTGCCGGCGCCGTTTTCTCCCATTAATGCGTGAACGGAATGCGATTTTACCGTTAAATTAGCGTGGTCTAAGGCTTTCACACCGGGAAAAGATTTGCTGACATTTGTCATTGTGAGTAGCACTTGGCTTTCTTGATTTGTAGCGGGTGCCGTCATTTTTCACCTCACATAAGGATACAACTTAAATAGAAATACGACTTTAAAAGGGCACGGGAATTACCCCGTGCCAATCAACGAGAACGACTAATTATTTTAAGAATTCAGATAGGTTGTCTTTATCTACACCTACATAAGGAATACGGACAACACGGTTTTCCACTTTCCAGTTAGTACCTTCGTTGGCTGCTTTGCCTTGTGCTAGGTTATTAGATAATTGAACAACTGCTTTACCTTGGTTTACGCCATCGTTCAGTACCGTACCGGCAAGATCGCCTTTTTTGATTAACTGTAAAGCTTCAGGTAAAGCATCCACACCGAAGATAGGTAGTTTTTTACCGTGTGCTTTAGTCGCTTCCAATGCGCCTAACGCCATGCCGTCGTTGTTTGAAATAATTACTTCAATATCGTTAGCACGAGAGCTGGATAACCAAGCATCAGTTTTATCTTTTGCCATTGCAGCATCCCACATACCGGTGTCCATAAACAATTGTTCGGTTTGGATACCTTGTTTATTTAATTGATCGACAACATATTTGGTACGTGCTTCCGCATCAGGGTGGCCCGGTTCACCTTTCAATAATACAAACTGAATTTTACCGTCTTTATTTAAATCCATTGCAGGCATCGCTTTCCATTGTTTAGCGATTAAATCACCCTGAATAATGCCTGATTCTTTCGGGTCGGTACCGACATAATATGCCATATCGTAGCTGCCAATGGCTTTTTCACCCGGGTCTTTATTAAAGAATACTACCGGAATATTGTCAGGTTTGGCCTTGCCGATAATAGTTGGTGCTGCAGAAGGGTCAACTAAGTTGATAGCTAATGCTTTTACACCTTTGGAAAGTAACACGTCCACTTGGTCATTTTGAATGGATTGCGCATTTTGTGAGTCATTCATTAATAACTCAATGCCTTTAAGTTGTTTGGCTTCCTTGTCAATTTCTTTGCGCATTAACGCCATAAAGTTATCATCATATTTGTAAATGGTTACACCAATACGGGTATCCGCCTGCGCCATACTGATTGTGCCTAAACCAACCGCTAAAGCAACCGCACTTAAAACTGTTTTTTTCATAATAAATTTCTCCGTTGGAAATATTTGTTGAAATAAAAGATCATGTTTTGTAATGAATTCAATGCCCTGATGTTTATGTTAAGAGCCATCGTTTAACTTACTTCAGGTAAACACCTTGGTAATTGCGGCACATCGTACCTGTTTTTAAGTTAAAAATCTGTGATCTACTTCACATTTGTGAAAACGTTTACAAAAAATCATTCAATTTTGTGACGTAGATCACAAAATTTATAAAATAAGATTTTTTTCGACCGCACTTTCTACTGAAAATCGTTTCACTAATGTCGGGTTAAACTGCAAATGAACGGGTTTGGTTACATCGTCATTCACCAAGCTTAATGCCAGTTTTGCAGCGTAAGTGGCCATTAAATCAATGGGATAGCGAATTGTAGTTAATTTCGGAATTAAATAACGGGCAATTGGCATATCATCGAAACCGATTAATGAAAACTGTGTCGGCACTTTGATGTTATTTTCATTTAATACCGACAATGCGCCGGCAGCCATGCTATCGTTGTAAGCTACTACCGCAGTTAAATCAAAATGATAGCTGAGCAATTTGATCATAGCTTCTTCACCGCCCTCAAAATCGGGCGAACTGTGGGTCACTGAATGTTCCAATACCGGTAAAGCATAATGTTGCAAGGCTTCTAAATAACCGCTATGTCGCTCCGTCTCATCAGGAATTTTATGGTTGGAACCAATGTAACCAATATTTTTATGTCCTAATTTAATCAGGGTTTCCGTAGCTAAAAATGTTCCTTTTTTGTTATCTAAACTGACGCAACGATGTTCATAACCATCAATCACTCGATTAATAATTACCATGCCGGGCACATTTTCCAGATAGTTTTTTAGAGTTTGATTATCTAGTGCTTTAGAATGAACAACCAAACAACTACAACGTTTACGTAACAAGGTTTCAATAGCGGTTTGCTCTTTTTCGGCATTGTGATAACCGATGCCGATTAAAATGGTTTTACCGTATTCCGTCGCCACTTGATCCACCGCTTTAACTAAAATAGCAAAAAACGGATCGGTAACATCAGTTACAATCACACCGATGGTATCAGTATTATTCAATGCGAGTGCTTTGGCATTAGCATTCGGAGAATATCCTAATTTTTGTACCGCATTTTGTACTGCTTGGCGTGCTTTTTCACTTGATGAAGCGTTATTCAACACTCGTGAAACCGTAGCGACAGATACTCCCGCTTGTTTGGCAACATCACGAATCGTAATCATAGCTCAATCCCTTATGATTTAATTTCATTTTTTATCATATAGAAATTTTTTATATTTTGAAAACGGTTACTTTCAAAAATGACGGCAATGTCACAAAATTATGTAAAAAATTCCTTTAAATTATCAATTTTGTGATCTCCGTCACAGTTAATTTTTAAAAATATGGTATCTTATAGCGGTAATTTTGTAACCGTTTTCAGGAGGGGGTATGAACACTTCATTATTTGACCCGACAGAACACCCACACCGCAGATATAACCCGTTGATTGATCAATGGGTCTTGGTTTCGCCTCACCGCGCGAAGCGCCCATGGCAAGGACAACAAGAAAAAGTGAGTGAAGAGCAAAAGCCAAGTCACGATCCGAATTGCTATCTTTGCCCGCGTAATAAACGCATTACCGGTGAGCCGAATCCCGATTATCACAAACCTTATGTGTTTAAAAATGACTTCTCCGCGCTGTTAGAAGACACGCCAGCACCGCAGCAGAATGACAATCCGTTATTCCAAAGCTCGCAAGCGCGCGGGGAAAGTCGCGTGATTTGTTTTTCACCCGACCATAGTAAAACGTTGCCATTATTGACCGCACTTGAGATCGAAGAGGTCATTAAAGTATGGCAGGAACAGCTCCGTGAACTCGGTCAAAAATACCAATGGGTTCAAATCTTTGAAAACAAAGGCGCAGCGATGGGCTGTTCTAACCCACATCCGCACGGACAAATTTGGGCAAACAGTTTCCTGCCGAATGAAGTAGCACGGGAAGACAATGCTCAACGCCAATATTATGAGAAACACGGCTCTGTACTGTTGGTGGATTACGTCCAACAAGAACAGGCCCGCAAAGAGCGTATCGTTGTGGAGACAGAACATTGGGTTGCTGTGGTGCCGTATTGGGCAGTTTGGCCGTTTGAAACGTTGTTGTTGCCAAAAGCACAGGTTAAACGCTTAACAGAATTAAGTGATGTTCAAGCTAAAGATTTGGCGGTGATATTGAAAAAACTCACGACCAAATACGACAACCTATTTGAAACCTCTTTCCCGTATTCCATGGGTTTCCACGCTGCACCGTTTAACGGCGAAGAAAACGACCATTGGCAATTGCATGCTCATTTCTATCCGCCGCTTTTACGCTCCGCTACCGTGCGTAAGTTTATGGTGGGTTACGAAATGCTCGGCGAAAGCCAACGTGATTTAACGGCAGAACAAGCAGCAGAAAGACTGCGTGGGTTGAGTGAAATTCACTATAAACTGAAATAATGCACCCAATTCCCCTCTTTACAAAAGAGGGGAGCTGATTGAGCAATACTTGAAGATAAAGGACACAAACATGACCCCAATCCAAAAATCCCAACACATTTTCAACCAAAAATATAATCAACAACCTGAGTTGACCGTGTATGCTCCCGGTCGCGTTAATATCATCGGCGAACATACCGACTACAACGATGGCTTTGTGATGCCATGCGCCATTAACTATGGCACGGCGATTGCCGGAGCGAAACGCAACGATCATGTTTGGAATGTGTATGCCGCCGATTTGGATCTGTCTGATGAGTTTTCACTAGATAAAGACATTCCGCAAAGTGAACAAAAATGGGCGAATTATGTGCGTGGCGTGGTGAAATTCATTCAGGAACGTTGTCCTGATTTTAAACAAGGGGCGGATTTGGTGATTTCCGGTAACGTGCCGCATTCTTCCGGCTTGAGTTCTTCAGCCGCGTTGGAAGTGGCAACAGGAAAATTCTGTCAGCAGCTGAGCGATTTGCCTTTAAGCCATACGGACATTGCGCTTATAGGGCAAAAAGCAGAAAACAAATTTGTTGGTGCCAACTGTGGCAATATGGATCAGCTGATTTCTGCGCTCGGACAACAAGATCATTTATTGATGATTGACTGCCGCAGTCTTGAAACGCAACCCACAGCCGTTCCGCAAGATGTGGCGGTGATTATTGTGAACTCTAATGTGCCGCATGATTTGGTCACCGGCGAATACAACACCCGCCGTCAGCAATGTGAACGCGCAGCAGCATTTTTCGACGTGAAAGCCCTGCGTGATGTATCCGTGGCACAATTTAAAGAAAAAGAACCTGAATTGACCGCACTTGATCCGCTGGTCGCAAAACGCGCCCGCCATGTGGTGACGGAAAATCAACGGGTGTTAGACGCGGTAGAGGCCTTGAAACATAACGACTTAACCCGTCTTGGCGAATTAATGAGGCAGTCGCACGATTCCATGCGAGACGATTTTGAAATTACCGTGCCACAAATTGATTACTTAGTAGAATTGGCGCAGTTGGTTATCGGTAAACAGGGCGGTGCCCGCATGACCGGAGGTGGTTTCGGCGGTTGTATCGTTGCCCTTGCGCCACACGATAAAGTAGAAGCCGTACGCAAAATCGTGGCAGACAATTACGAAAAACAAACAGGCTTGAAAGAAGACTTCTATGTTTGCACGGCTTCACAAGGAGTGCGTGTATGCTAGAACAACACGCTCAGGGTACTGCGCCGGACGGATTGCCGTTTCAGCTTTTCACGTTGCAAAATGCACAGGGAATGCGTGTGCAATTTACCGACTGGGGTGCGACTTGGATATCTTGCAGCGTGTCGGTCAACGGAGAATTGCGAGAAGTGTTGCTGGGTTGCAAATTAGGAGAGTATCCCGTTCAGCAAGCCTATTTAGGCGTAAGCGTCGGACGCTATGCCAACCGTATTGCCAATGCGCAATTTACGCTTAATGATAAAACCGTGACTTTAACCGCCAACCAAGGAAAGCATCAACTTCACGGCGGTGTAAACGGCTTTGATAAACGCCGTTGGGCATTAGAAAAGTGCGGTGAAAATTTCGTGTGTTTTTCCTTGCATTCTGCCGACGGCGATCAAGGCTTTCCAGGCAATGTGGATGTGACAGTGACTTATACGTTAACGGAAGATAATTCGGTAAAAATCGAGTATACAGGGAAAAGCGATCAGGATACCCCGCTTAATTTAACCAATCATGCTTATTTCAATCTTAATGATGCACAACATGGAAAAGATGTGCGCGAGCATTTATTACAGTTGAATGCCGATTATTTCTTACCTGTGGATAGCGAGGGTATTCCTAATGCTCCATTGAAAGCGGTGGACGGTACCAGTTTTGATTTTCGACGGGAAAAATCAATTGGGGCAGATTTTCTAAAAGAAGAACAGCAACTCACCAATGGGTATGATCATTCGTTCCTATTAAGCGGGGAACCACAAAAAACAGCTGCAATTCTGACCGCACTTGATCGCTCACTGCGCTTGGAAATTTCTACTTCACAGCCGGCATTGCAAGTTTATACGGGAAATTATTTAGGCGGGACTCCGAATCGTAATGGTGGCGCATATGCTGATTATGCAGGGATTGCCCTAGA
>CAJPST010000038.1 GCA_905373425.1 uncultured Mesocricetibacter sp. | reverse complement strand
ACTGCCGCACCGCAATGAGCAAAAATCATTCCCAGCCGTTTTATCGTAAGTGTGCAAGGATTTACGTACAGAGTAGCTAATAACACCCAAACCGCTAATGCAAGCAACACAAAAGCCATAACATTGAATTTCAGGCTTTCTTCCTGCCCAATCGTGATAAAAATCACCGCATAAGCAATAACTGATGCCGGTAAAGCAAGCCATAGGCGTTTGGTGCATAAAGTGCGGTCAATTTTTTGCCATTTTGTTGCAAGAACTAAAACCATAGCCGTCAATAACAACGTCAATAATGGTAAGAAAATACTGTTAAAATACGGCGGTCCGACAGAAATTGATCCCCAGCCCATCGCACTGAATAACATTGGATAAAAGGTACCGAGGAATACACTGACAGTGGCGACAGTCAGAATCACATTGAGCAATAATAGTAAACTTTCGCGCGAAATAAAGGAGAAACGCACCGCACTTTGCGTTAAATTCACTTTCAATGCAAATAAGGTAAGTGAGCCGACAGTCAGCAAAAAGAATAACAATAATAATGCACCGCCTCGTTCACTATCTACCGCAAAGGCATGCACCGAGGTCAATACGCCGGAGCGTACAATAAACGTGCCGAGCAAACTAAAGGCAAAAGCAAACAGGGAAAATAAAATCGTCCAATAATTAAAAATACCGCGTTGTTCACTCACCGACAGACTATGTAACAACGCTAATCCAAGTAACCAAGGCATTAACGAGGCATTTTCCACCGGATCCCAGAACCACCAGCCGCCCCAGCCCAGTTCATAATACGCCCACCAAGAACCGAGCATAATGCCAAGAGTGAGAAATAACCAAGAAACCAACACCCATTTTCGCATCCAACGTGCCACCGCCGCGTCAAAATGCCCGCTCAACAACGTAGCGACAGTGAGCGCAAAGTTTACCGCGAATCCAACATAACCGAGATAAAGCAAGGGCGGATGAAAAATCAATCCGACATCTTGCAACATAGGATTCAGATCACGCCCTTCAGCAGGAATCGGAAAAACTCGGGCAAAGGGGTTAGACAAAAAAATAATAAAAAGACATAAGCCGAAACAGATTAGCCCTAAAACAGAAAGA
This sequence comes from uncultured Mesocricetibacter sp., assembly GCA_905373425.1. Lineage (GTDB taxonomy): Bacteria > Pseudomonadota > Gammaproteobacteria > Enterobacterales > Pasteurellaceae > CAJPST01. The sequence goes on along the minus strand of CAJPST010000038.1, from coordinate 12,400 downwards.
CTGCGTGTGGCAATAATCGGATCAATGTTACGACTAAAATAGGCAAATGCCACCACCCAAACGCTCAATGCAAACAACCAAAATAACATTGAACCTTCGTGTCCTCCCCAAGTAGCCGCAATTTTAAAAAATGTCGGTAATTGAGAGTTCGAATGGGCAGCGATATATTCCATGGAAAAATCATCAACCGCGAAGGAATAGGCTAAACATCCAATGGAAATAGTGGTAAAGATGGCGAATAAATAGCTGAAATTCCACGTTAGTCCGATAAGCGCGGAATTATTTTTAGCTACCCCAAAATGAGGGATAACGGCGAGTAATGCCGAAGAAGTCAAAGCTAGCAATAATGCGAGAAAACCTAGTTCAGGGATCATAAAACCTTAATATAAATAAACGTTGTTGGTTAGTAAGAAAAAATTTTGTATGCGCCTTTATTTTGTAGCGAATAAATAAACGTTGTATAACACTTAAAGCTTAATCTGCCTGTTCACTCAAAAAACCGCCACTTTGGTGTTGCCATAATTTGGCGTAAAGACCGTTTTGGGCGAGCAATTCAGCATGCGTACCTTGTTCTACGATTTGTCCGTGATCCAACACAATCAGACGATCCATCGCGGCAATCGTGGATAAACGGTGAGCGATGGCTATAACGGTTTTGTTTTCCATCATTTTATCCAAACTTTCTTGAATCGCCGCTTCCACTTCGGAATCCAACGCACTGGTGGCTTCGTCCAATAACAAAATCGGAGCATCTTTTAACATTACGCGGGCAATGGCGATACGCTGGCGTTGTCCGCCGGAGAGTTTCACTCCACGTTCACCGACATGCGCATCATACCCCTTGCGACCCTGTGCATCACTTAAAAACGGAATAAAATCGGCCGCTTCTGCACGCTTGGCTGCGTTAATCATATCTTCATCAGTTGCATTCGGACGTCCATAAATAATATTATCGCGTACCGAGCGATGCAACAGCGAGGTATCTTGTGTCACCAAACCAATTTGGCTACGAAGGCTTTCTTGGCTGACATCTAACACGTTTTGTCCATCAATGGTAATAGTGCCTTGTTGCGCTTCATAAAAACGCAAAAGTAGGTTTACGATGGTCGATTTACCTGCACCGGAACGCCCGATTAAACCTACTTTTTCCCCTGGTTTAATGGTTAAATTAAAATGGTTTAACAAGGGTTTTGCCGGATCATAGGCAAAGCTTAGATCGCTAAATTTAATCTCACCTTGCGTTACCTTCAACGGCGGGCAGTTCGGTTTATCCAAAATAGTTTGCGGTTTAGTTAATGTATCCATACCGTCATTTACCGCACCTATATTTTCAAACAACCGTGCCGATTCCCACATAACCCAACGTGAAAACCCATCAACCCGCAATGATATGGCTGTTGCAGTGGCAATGGCTCCTACCCCGACTAGGCCTTGTTGCCATAAAATCACACCAAGTACAGCGGTACTTAAAATTAATAAAACATTGTTGATATAAGTTATAGTATCTAAAGAAGTGACCAAACGCATTTGTGCATGGACGGTTACCATAAACTCTTCCATGGAGCTTTTAGCATAACCGGCCTCACGGGCACCATGGGAGAAAAGTTTCACTGTGGCAATATTAGAATAGGCGTCGGTAATACGTCCGGTCATAAGAGAACGAGCATCCGCCTGACGTTCGGCGGTTTTAGCCAGACGCGGAATTAACAAGCGTAAAATGGTGATGAAAAGCACAATCCAAATGCAGAAAGGCACAAGGAACCAACTATCCAGTGACACCAACACTAAGCCTGATGTGACAAAATAAACGACGACATAAACAACCATATTGGCAATCGTCAGCACCGTATCACGTACGGCAAGGGCAGTTTGCATTACTTTGGCAGAAACCCGCCCGGCAAATTCGTCTTGGTAGAAGCTCAAACTTTGTCCCAACATTAGGCGGTGAAAGTTCCAACGTAAACGCATCGGAAATACACCCTGCAAAGTTTGAAAACGCACAGAGGAAGCTAAAAATGTCCACAAAAGGCTAAACAGCAACAATCCAACCATTGCCATCAGCCAGTGGCCTTTTTCCTGCCATAGAGTTGCCGGCGTATAAACACCTAACCAATCTACCAACAACCCCATAAATTTCATCAAAAGAGCTTCTATCACACCGTTACCGATGTTGAATATCGCTAAAAGAAAAATCCAACCTTTCATGCCATCAATGCTAGACCAAATAAAACGAAAAAGCCCCTTTTTAGGTGGCGTCGGCTCACCTTCAGGATAGGCATTTAGGCGATTTTCAAACCAAGTATAAATTTTATCTAACATTCTTTTAACCTTAAACATGGAAGGCAACATAAGAGCTGTTGCCTTAAAGAGGGGTTATTATAACGTAAATTTTATGCATTAGCTGAAAAACTACGGAAAAAATGACCGCACTTTGGGAGAATCTAAAGTGCGGTCGTTTTTTATGTTGTTTTCTTAACCCCTTTGCTACATAGCTACTGCAGCACCTGTCCAAAGCAAAATGGCGAGGATTTGTGGAGAAATGATCCTGAGGAACATGACCAACGGGTAAACAGTGGCGTAGGAGAGGGCGGCGGCACCATTTTCTTCTTTGATGGCGTTGGCAAATGCAAGTGCCGGAGGATCCGTCATAGAGCCCGCCAATAATCCGCACAGGCTTAGATAGTTCATTTTGGCATATAAGCGAGCGATAATGCCGACAACCAGCAATGGAATAAAGGTGATGAAAATGCCGTAACCCATCCATTCCAGTCCGTTACCTTCCGTTAAGGTTTGCACGAAATTTCCGCCGGATTTTAAGCCGACCACGGCAAGGAACAGTACGATCCCAATTTCGCGTAATGCAAGGTTAGCACTTGGCGGCATAAACCAATAGAGTTTTCCGATACTACCGATACGTGCCAAAATTAATGCGACAACTAACGGACCGCCTGCCAAGCCGAGTTTTAGTGGCACCGGAATGCCGGGAATATGGAATGGAATGGAGCCGAGCAATACGCCCAAGCCGATCCCGATAAAGACCGGTAACATTTGCACTTGTTGCAGTTTAGATTGGGTATTACCGATGACGGAAATAGCGTTAGCCATTACATCAACGCGTCCGACCAAGTGTAAAACGTCACCGAATTGTAACGAAGTATTGGCGGAAGGTACTAACTCGATCCCGGCACGGTTTAAGCGTGAGATTACTACGCCGTATTTTTGGTGAATGCCGACATCGCGGATTTTTTTGCCCAACACTTTTTCATTGGTCACTACCACCCGTTCAGAACGTAATTCTCCACCAACGGTGGAAAGAGAGACGTCAACTTCTTCACCAATGACTAACTGCATTTTTCTCAGAGCGGACATTTCGCCGACCATATGTAGAAAGTCATCAATAAAAATTTCCGTATCTGCTTTCGGTACGCTGATATTTTCTCCGCGTTTCAAACGCGTACATACCACATCTCTGGTTTCGAAGCCGGGAATCTCTTTTAGCGGCAAACCCTCTAAATTTTTATTAGTGACGCGAATGTTCATCGTGCGTAAGTTTTCACGGTTATGACCACTTTCTTTATCGAATTTAACCGCTTCATCGTCTACTTTCACTTTAAAAAACAATCTTACCAGCCACATGGTCAATAGAATTCCGCAAATCCCGAAAGGATAGGCGACCGCATAGGACATACCCATGATATTGGTAACATTGTTTTTGGTCAGTTCGGTCAGAATTTGTTGTCCCGCACCGAGTGATGGTGTGTTGGTTACCGCGCCGGAATAAATACCTAAAATCACTTCCAACGGTACATCAACGGCTTTATATAAAATGACCACCGTTAATGCACCTAATAATACGATCAAAGCGGCGAAGCCATTATATTTCAGGCCTGATTCGCGCAACGAGGCAAAAAAGCCGGGACCGACTTGGATTCCGATAGTATAAACGAACAAAATCAAGCCGAACTCTTGAATAAAATGCAGGACGTGTCCGTCCAGTTTCAAGCCATACTGGTTAGTGAAGTGGGAAACCAAAATTCCGCCGAATAACACGCCGCCGATACCGAATCCGACTCCCTTTATTTTCCAATGCCCAATCCATAGACCAATAACGGCAACGAGGGCTAGAATACTAATCGTGATAGCAATATCACTCATAATTACCTCTCATTAGTTAATTTTAAAAATTCTGCAAGAATTATAACAATGTTTTGATTTGAAAACTTGCGCTGGAACAAAAAAATGAAAGTTTGCTACATTTTTCTTGCCTAATTAATGAAATTACTGAAAAATAACGCAAATTTTTTATTAACTTGGAATTGGAAATGGACTATACCCAAGAGTTGTTAGATTCTCTTCTTTGGATTTCAAAAGCCATGGCAATCACTGCCGTGGTATTTCCCTTGGCCGTTTATATTTTGGCAAAAAATACCCGTTGGGGGCGCCAATTTTGGTTGCTGGCTAAAGGTTATCTTACGCCGACACGCACGCTACAGCCGATAATTTATTTTGTTATTATCGTTTTCTTCAACCTTCTTTCTGTGCGTCTGGATATTTTGTTTTCCGAGTGGTACAAAGCCATGTATAACGCCTTACAGAAAATGGAGGAAAGCATATTTTGGATTCAGATGATTGTATTCTGCGTGCTGGCAACGGTACACATGGCGAATGTGTTGTTGACTTATTATTTAACTCAACGTTTCACTATTCAATGGCGCACTTGGTTGAATGAACAAATGGTGGAAAAATGGACTAACAACCAAGCCTATTACAAAACCCAATATGTTTATAATCAATTAGATAACCCGGATCAACGGATCCAACAAGACGTACAGTCCTACGTTTCCAGCTCCATTAGTTTTGCGACCGGCGTGATTTCTGCCGTAGTATCGATTGTTGCTTTTACTATTATTCTATGGGGACTGGCCGGACCGATGACCATTGCCGGCATAACGATTTCCCATGCTATGGTGTATTTCGTGTTCATGTATGTTTTGGTAACCAGTGTGTTTGCTTTTAAAATTGGTCGTCCGTTAATTAATTTAAATTTTGTCAATGAACGCTTAACCGCAAATTACCGTTATTCCCTGATTCGGATTAAAGAATACGCAGAGAGCATTGCTTTTTTTCGTGGTGAAAAAATGGAAAAGAGCGTTTTGTTTCAACAGTTTGATAGAATCATCCAAAACGTTTGGCAAATGGTATTCCGTACTTTGAAATTATCCGGTTTTAACTTTGTGGTTTCCCAAGTTTCGGTAATTTTTCCTTTTATTATTCAGGCTTCGCGTTATTTCAGCAAGCAGATCGAATTGGGCGATTTAATTCAAACCGCACAGGCTTTTGGTAAAGTGCAATCCGCATTGTCCTTTTTCCGTAATTCTTATGATGATTTTGCCGGTTATCGTGCGGTGTTGGATCGTTTAACCGGTTTTCATACTGCGATAGAACAAGCTAACCAAGCCGCCAATATCGTTATTCAGCCGACGGAAACTGCGGTGGAATTTGAAAATCTGACAGTCAATAAACCGACGGGCGAAGCCTTAATCAAAAATCTTAATTTACATCTGCCACAAGGCTCATCGCTATTAATTAAGGGACCGTCTGGATCGGGTAAAACTACTTTATTGAGAACTATCGCGGGTTTATGGGCTTATTCTGAAGGAACTGTGCGTTGCCCGCAGCATGACGTGTTGTTTTTATCGCAGAAGCCTTATTTGCCACAAGGGCGTTTAATCGATGCGTTATTCTATCCGCAAGTCGCCCCTGAGGACGTGGATTTAGCCAAAGCTGCTCAGATAATGCAACAAGTACAGCTCGGACATTTGGCAGAAAAATTAACTCAGGAGAATGATTGGACGCGCGTGCTTTCCCTTGGTGAACAGCAACGCCTTTCTTTTGCCCGAGTGTTAATGCACAAGCCATTAGCGGCTTTTCTAGATGAGGCGACGGCGAGTATGGACGAAGGATTGGAAGATGCAATGTATCGTTTATTGCGTGAAGAACTACCGCAAACCACCATTATCAGCGTTGGACACCGCTCCACTCTTCAGACGCATCACCAACAGCATTTGCTGATCAACCCTGAAGATCAAAGTTGGCAATTGCTTTAAACGGAAAACCGATCGTTATTTTGATGAAAAGTGCGGTCGGTTTTTGGTAAGTTTTTTTAATACAGCTCAATAAATTGACTTTTACTTCGAGGTCATTATGCCGAGATTTTTGCTAAGTGCGTTTTTTACATTGTATAGTTTTTCCGCGTTTGCTGCGATTGCTCCCCAGCAATTAGTCAATGATGCTCGCGGGCAAATCAATGTTACTGTAAGTTACGATCCGAGTTATCGCAAAATTGCCTATCCAATGGGGGATGTGCCGTTACATTCAGGGGTATGCACTGATGTGGTTATCCGTGCTTTGCGACAACAACAAATTGATTTGCAACAACTTGTTCATCAGGATATGAAGAAGGCTTGGAATTCTTATCCCAAATTATGGGGATTGAAATCCACAGATTCTAATATCGATCATCGTCGAGTGCCGAATTTGGAAACCTTTTTCAAACGTTACGGACAAAGCCTTTCCCTAACCGATATAAGCACTTTTAAAGCGGGCGATATCGTCACTTGGCGATTGTCCGGCAACCAGCCGCATATCGGTATCGTCTCTGACAAAACTACAGCCGATGGCACGCCGCTAATTATCCATAATATCGGACGAGGCACGCAGGAAGAAGACATTCTCTTTAGATACAAGATGATCGGGCATTTTCGCTATTAGGTGGGTATTAATCCCTAAAGTGCGGTCGCTTTTTTTGTTATTTTATGAATCCCCGAATTTCTTCAGGTATCTGTTTAGGTTCGGGGATTAATATTTGTTTGTGGCGGTTAAGTTCGCCTTTTTCTAAGATAATTGCAGTTTTGGGCACCTTGAATAGCTTCCCGAGGAATTTGAGCAAATGGGCGTTGGCTTGACCAGCGATAGGTGGGGCGGTAATGCTGATTTTTAGTTCGTCTCCGTGTAAGCCGACGATATGATCTTTAGCGGCTTTGGGTTGCAGGAAGATTCGCAACCGTAAGCCTTGTTCCGTTTGTTCTACCGCCGTCATTTACAAAATCCGTCAAAAACCGACCGCACTTTTAAGCACTTAAGCCGCTGCCCATAATGTACCGAATATATCGTACATTAAGCGGTTGCCGAATAATAATGCGATTGCCAGAATCATAGGGGAAAAATCGATCATCCCTGTTTTAGGCAGAAATTTACGGATTGGCGATAGCACAGGTTCCCCCAGTTGGTATAATAAATAACCGAACGGATCGTTACCACGGCTGAACCAACTTAAAATCGCGCCGAAAAAGATGATGTATAAGATCATTTCGCTGAATACTTTTACTACGCTTAACACGCCGAGCAGTAGAAAATGAATCCAACCTTGACCGATCATTTCCGTCGACCAAGTTCCGCCCAAAATATGTAATAAAGGCATTTTTACCGCACCGAGTACCGCAACAAATAGAATTGCCGCAAGATCAATGTTTTTCACGGTAGGCAAGGCTTTGCGCAATGGTACCAATACGGGATCGGTAATTTTTACAATCGCTTGAGAAATTGGGTTGTAGAAATCGACGCTGCAGTATTGAAACCACATTCGCAGCATTACAATCAGCATGTATAAACCAAGTAACGTACTGATTAAATATTGAATTGAATTCATTTTTTTCCTTTTCTATATTGAATTAAGCGCATTATAGATATAAAACGGCTAGATTTTCAACCGCACTTTTGCTTCCAAGATGGCTTCTCTTACACGAGCAGGCGACACGCCGCCTTTGGCACAGCGTTTGTCCAAACAAGATTGTAGCGACAGAATGTCGTACACGTCATCCGTTATCACATCGCTGAAGCGACGGAATTCTTCTACTGTTAAGTCTTCTAACCCTTTCTGAACGCTGATGGCATAGACCACGGTTTCGCCTACAATATGGTGTGAATCACGGAACGGCACACCTTTGGCAACCAGATAGTCTGCCAGCTCGGTGGCATTGGAATAACCTTTCAATGCGGCTTCACGCGTGCGTTCAACATTAACTTTAATGTCTTCCAGCACGAAGGTTGCCATAGTCAGGCAGTCATGCCAAGTGTCCAGCGCATCAAAAATACCTTCTTTGTCTTCCTGCATATCTTTATTATATGCCAGTGGTAAGCCCTTCACTGTGGTAAGCATACCCATTAACGAACCGATGACTCGGCCGGCTTTACCGCGAATTAATTCGCACGCATCCGGATTTTTTTTCTGTGGCATTAAAGAAGAGCCGGAAGTCACGCGGTCGGAAAGTTCCACAAAATCCGCTTCACCACTATTAAAAATAATCATATCTTCAGCAAAACGCGACAAATGCGCCATACTGAGCGAAGCAGAGGACAACAGTTCGATAATATGATCGCGATCGGATACGCTGTCTAAGCTATTGCGCGTGGCGTAGGCGAAATCTAAATCCTGTGCCAACTGTTCGCGATCAATCGCATACGCCGTTCCGGCTAATGCACCACTCCCAAGAGGGCAGCTGTTCATTCGATTATAGGCGTCAGTGAGGCGCGAATAATCACGCTCCAGCATTTCCACATAAGCCATGCACCAATGAGCGAAGGTAATCGGTTGGGCGCGCTGCAAATGAGTGTAACCCGGCATAACGGCATCTTGGGTATTTTCCGCAGTTAGTACTAATTTCGCCTGCAACTCACGCAGGCTTTTTTGCAATTCTAATACCTGCGCTTTACACCACATTTTGATATCAAGCGCCACCTGATCGTTACGACTGCGTCCGGTATGTAGCTTCTTGCCAAGATCGCCTACTTTATTGATTAGTTTACTTTCCACCCAACTGTGAATATCTTCCGCGTCGTCTTGTAAAATCGCTTGCGGATTTGACCGCACTTCAATCAATAACTGGTTTAACGCCTCTTCCAGTTCGTGCTGTTCTTGCGCTGTCAACACACCTACGCTGACCAATGCTTTCGACCAACCGATGGAACCTTCGATGTCTTGTTCCGCCAAACGGTAGTCAAAGCGTAGTGAGTCGTTGAAGTCTTTAAACCGTTTATCCGCCGCCTGCGTGAAGCGACCGCCCCATAATGCCATAGTGATTTCCTTTGTATGAGCTAAATTGCCAGCATATATTATATGCTTGTATGTTTAATAAAATTAGACAAATCTAAATTTTTATTTTACCGAACCTTATAAGACAGGGAAAGATTTACGGTGTTATCCTTGTTCCGATGATTTCGCCGGCGAAAAGTGCGGTCAGTTTTTCGGGCGTTTTCCAATTGGCGATATCTACGCCACGATTAAGAATTTTCGCCGCGTCCAATGCCGCGTTGACTTTCACGATCATGCCGTCAGTGATCACTTGATCGGCGATTAATTGTTCTATTTGCACGGTGTTTAATTCATGTAACAGCTGTTTATCCGTATTTAACACGCCATCTACATCAGAGAGCATGACTAAATCTGCATCGATTAACGCGGCTATTGCGGTTGCCGCTTGGTCTGCATTGACGTTCATCAATAAGCCGTTTTCATCAACGGCAATAGAGCTGATAATCGGTAGAAAGGCCTCAGCGAGCAAATTGTTTAATAAGCTCGGGTTACGTGGCACAACCGTGGCAACATGGCCTAACTCGGGATCAAATTGTGCCGCTTTGGTCAAATTGCCATCTGCCAAACACAACCCGACCGGGTTTAACTTAAATTTTGCCGCTTGTGCTACCAAGGTTTTATTGGCAATGCCGGCTAATGCCCCGACGATAATATCAATTTGATCGCTTGGGGTAACCCGTAGGCCGTTTTTCTTCTTCACCGGCAAATCGAGGCGTTGCATTAAGTCATCTACCACGCAACCGCCACCATGTACGATTAATAACGGGCGGGCAAAGTTTTTCTGATAGTCCGCCAATGCAGTGAACAGATTTTCCATTGCTGCCGGCGTGTCCAACAATACGCCACCAAGTTTTATTACTAAGGGTCTCATGAGATTAGTCCTGCCGTTTCGTTAAAATCAAATCGGATATTGGCGCATTGCACTGCCTGCGCTGCCGCACCTTTAAGCAGATTGTCTTCTGCACCGATAATAATGATATGCCCGTTTTTGACTGCAAAGCCGATGTCGCAATAAGGCGTGAATTCCACCGCTTTAATGCTTGGAAAGCCTTGTTCGTACAGTCGTATTAACGGCTTGTCGGTATAATATTGTCGATAGGCTGTGTTAATTTGTTCGGCTGTGACATTCGCTTTTAATTTTGCGGTAATAGTCGCTAAAATGCCGCGTTTGAAATTACCCAAATGCGGGGTGAAAATGACTTCTGTCCCCAAGTGAGTGGCAATTTCCGGTTGATGGCGGTGATTAAACACACCGTAAGGATTCAAACTGACTTCGCAGAAAGCCGTAGTTAAACCTGCCTTACGCCCCGCACCACTTACGCCGCTGACGGCATTGATAATCGGTAGCTGATAGAGATCCAACAAGTTATTTTCAATTAACGGTTTTAAGCAGAGCTGTGAAACCGTCGGATAGCAGCCCGCCACAGCCACTAGATCGGTTTGTTTGATTTGTGCTGCGTTCCATTCCGCCAAACCGTACACCGCTTTCTTCAGTAGCTCGGGGAATTGATGGTTGAAACCATAAAACTCCGTATAAAATTCCGAGTTATTAACTCGATACGCACCCGACAAATCAAACACTTTGCTGTCGCCTTGCAAGAACAGCGGTGCTAAATCATGGCTGACTTCATGTGCCGTGGCAAGGAATACCGCGTCTGCGGATTGTGAAAGTGCGGTCAGTTTTTCAGGCGTTTTCGGTAGCGCCTGCAACGGCAGATCACATATCTGTTTGAGTTGCGGATACAAATCGGAAAGGGCTTTATTGGCGTCCTGACTATCGCTTGACACATATAGTCCACTCAGTTCAAAATTCGGATGACGGGTTAAAATCCGTGCGAGCTCCACGCCGGTATAACCGCTTGCGCCGATAATGATGGCTTTTTTGCTCATAAAACAGTCCCCCTTGCGCGTAATTATGCTATTATTCTGCATAATTATTTAAAAAGCAACTTTTTATTTGGATGTCATTATGAAACAAATTCCCGATTTTTTAACCCTGTATTCCCAACTCATTGCTTTGCCAACCATTAGTAGCACCGAGCCTGAATTTGATCAATCGAATAAAGCACTGATTGAATTATTGGCGGATTGGTTGGCAACATTGGGTTTTAAAACCGAAATCTTGCCGATTGAAAATAGTCGGGGAAAATATAACCTGTTGGCAACTTATGGTGAAGGAGAGGGCGGTTTGCTTCTGGCGGGGCATACGGATACCGTACCTTTTGATGAAGGACGTTGGACGTTTGATCCGTTTAAACTGACGGAAAAAGACGGCAAGTTTTACGGGCTTGGCACAGCCGATATGAAAGGTTTTTTCGCTTTCGTATTGGACGCGATCGCACGTCTTGATTTGACTAAACTTACCAAGCCACTACGCATTCTTGCTACTGCCGATGAAGAAACCACAATGCTGGGGGCACGCACTTTTATTCGGCACGCCCATATTCGCCCTGATTGTGCGATTATCGGCGAACCTACTTCACTTCAACCGGTGCATGCACACAAGGGGCATATCGCACAAGCGTTGCGGATTGTGGGAAAAAGCGGGCATTCCAGCGATCCAGCCAAAGGGATTAACGCCATTGAAGTCATGCATGAAGCTACCGCTTATTTAATGCAAATGCGTAATGAGCTGAAAGCCAAGTATCGACATGCCGATTTTCACATTTCGTATCCGACAATGAATTTCGGCGCAATTCATGGTGGCGATGCGGTTAATCGGATTTGTGCTTGCTGCGAACTACATTTCGATATTCGTCCGTTGCCGGGTATGCGCTTGGCAGACTTGGATGAAATGCTGCGTGAAAAACTTGCACCACTGTTTGCGCAATACGGTGATCGTTTGTCCCTTCATAATTTGCATGAAGCTACTCCGGGTTATGAGTGCCAACATTCCGCCCAAGTGGTACAGGTGGTGGAAAAACTGTTGGGTGAGAAATGTGAGGCGGTTAATTATTGTACCGAAGCGCCGTTTATCCAGCAGCTTTGCCCGACATTAGTGCTGGGACCGGGTTCCATTGAGCAGGCGCACCAACCGGATGAATATTTAGCGGCAGAGTTTCTACAGCCGACAAGAGAGCTGTTGACTAAGCTAATTACGCATTTTTGCTAGAAAACGGCGTAAAAAACGACCGCACTTTGATCAATCTAAATTTAGGGCGCAGGGTGTTGCGCCTGAACTCCACATTTTTTGTTTCTTTTATTGGCTCTCTTTCTTTGCTGTCTTTCCATATTATTATAGCTTTGCAG
>CAJPST010000037.1 GCA_905373425.1 uncultured Mesocricetibacter sp. | reverse complement strand
ATCTAAGATCCGTTAGGACAATTTATGGCAGCTGAAAAATCAACTTCCACCTGTATATCCTCACCCGCTGAGATGTCGCAGATCGGCGAAGATGCAGGGGCTTACAAAGTCTCTAAAAAACAGTTCTACTCTTTCCTCTCTGCAATTCCCGCCGGCGCTTTTATCGCTCTTGCTTTTATTTTCTACACCACAACACAAACCGATGCAGCAGGCGCGCCTTGGGGATTAACCAAATTGGTCGGCGGTTTGGTGTTTTCCGTCGGTGTGATTATGGTGGTAGTTTGTGGCTCCGAATTATTCACATCCTCCACAATGACGCTGGTTGCGCGAGCAGCAGGCAGAATTAGTACGTTACAGATGTTACGCAACTGGGCAGTGGTATATTGCGGTAACTTTATCGGCTCGGTTTTTATTGCGTTTGTGGTTTGGTTCGCAGGACAAACTATGGCGGCAAACGGACAATGGGGGCTGACCATTTTAAATACCGCTCAACATAAAATTCATCACTCTTGGTTTGAAGCGTTTAATTTAGGTATTTTATGTAATATTATGGTGTGTATCGCCGTATGGATGAGTTATGCGGGTAAAACCTTAACGGATAAAGCTTTTATTATGATTTTGCCTATCGGTTTGTTCGTTTCATCCGGATTTGAACACAGTGTAGCAAATATGTTTATGATCCCGCTTGGCATAATTACCGCACACTTTAGTGGCCCGGAATTTTGGCAAGCTATAGGGTTAAACCCTGAACAATACGCGGATTTAGATGTCTATCATTTTATAGTAAAAAATCTAATTCCCGTGACCTTAGGCAATATTATCGGTGGTGGTGTGTGTATCGCTTTATATCAGTGGTACACCAACCGTCCACATTAATTTGGCGTAAAGTGCGGTCGTTTTTTTAACCGTTTTTACATAGTTTTAATCATCAATATGAGAAAGGAAACATCAACAATGGCTCAATTAACAGAAACACAAGAAAAAGCGTGGGCCGGATTTGCCGGTGGTGATTGGCAAACCGAAGTCAATGTGCGTGATTTTATTCAAAAAAACTATACCCCTTATGAAGGTGACGAATCATTCTTGGCTGAAGTGACTCCAGCGACCACAACCTTGTGGAATGACGTAATGGAAAAAATTAAAGTGGAGAACAAAACCCACGAACCGTACGACATCGACTGTGACACTCCGTCAACGATCACATCTCATGCAGCGGGCTATATCAATAAAGATTTGGAAAAAATCGTCGGTTTACAAACCGATGCACCATTGAAACGTGCAATTATGCCGTTCGGTGGTATCAACATGGTAAAAGGTTCTTGTAAAGTTTATCGTCGCGAATTAAATCCGGAAGTAGAAAAAATCTTTACAGAATACCGCAAAACACATAACCAAGGCGTATTTGACGTTTACACCCCGGATATTCTGCGTTGCCGTAAATCAGGTGTTATCACCGGTTTGCCGGATGCTTACGGTCGTGGTCGTATCATCGGTGATTATCGTCGTATGGCACTTTATGGTGCAGACTTCTTAATGAAGGATAAACAACGCCAATTTGCTTCACTTCAAGCCAAACTTGAATCCGGTGAAGATATTCAGGCAACTATTCAATTACGCGAAGAAATTGCAGAACAACACCGCGCTTTAGGTAAAATGAAAGAAATGGCGGCCTCTTACGGTTATGATATTTCAGGTCCGGCAACCAATGCTCAAGAAGCGGTTCAATGGACTTATTTTGCTTATTTATCAGCGGTAAAATCACAAAACGGTGCGGCAATGTCTTTCGGACGCGTATCAACGTTCTTAGACATCTATATCGAACGCGACTTAAAAGCAGGTAAAATCACCGAGCAAGAAGCGCAAGAATTAATCGATCACTTAGTGATGAAACTGCGTATGGTTCGTTTCCTGCGTACACCTGAATACGATCAATTATTCTCCGGCGACCCGATGTGGGCAACCGAAACCCTTGCCGGTATGGGCTTAGACGGTCGTACATTAGTAACCAAAAACAGCTTCCGTATTCTGCACACATTATACACTATGGGACCATCTCCGGAGCCGAATCTGACTATTCTGTGGTCTGAAAGCCTGCCGGACGGTTTCAAACGTTATGCGGCTAAAGTCTCTATCGACACGTCTTCCGTACAATATGAAAACGACGACTTAATGCGTCCTGATTTCAATAACGATGACTATGCTATCGCCTGCTGCGTAAGCCCGATGATTGTAGGTAAAATGATGCAGTTCTTCGGTGCTCGTGCAAACTTGGCAAAAACCTTGTTATACGCAATCAACGGTGGTATTGATGAAAAATCAGGCGACCAAGTAGGACCAAAAACCGAACCTATCACCAGCGAATACTTAGATTACGATGATGTTATGACACGTTTAGACAGCTTTATGGACTGGTTGGCTAAACAATATGTAACCGCACTAAACATCATTCACTTCATGCACGATAAATACGCATATGAAGCCGCATTAATGGCACTTCATGATCGTGATGTATTCCGTACTATGGCGTGTGGTATTGCCGGTCTTTCTGTGGCGGCAGACTCACTTTCTGCAATTAAATATGCGAAAGTAAAACCTATTCGCGGTGATATTGAAGTTAAAAATAAAGCGGGTGATGTAATCGGCGTAGCAAAAAATGTAGCTATTGACTTTGAAATTGAAGGTGAATACCCTCAATTTGGTAACAACGACAACCGCGTGGACGAAATTGCTGTAGATTTAGTTGAACGTTTTATGAAGAAAATTCAAAAACTCAAAACTTACCGCAATGCAGTTCCGACTCAGTCTGTGTTAACTATCACCTCCAACGTAGTTTACGGTAAAAAAACAGGTAACACTCCAGATGGTCGTCGTT
This sequence comes from uncultured Mesocricetibacter sp., assembly GCA_905373425.1. GTDB lineage: Bacteria > Pseudomonadota > Gammaproteobacteria > Enterobacterales > Pasteurellaceae > CAJPST01. The sequence goes on along the minus strand of CAJPST010000037.1, from coordinate 10,887 downwards.
CCGGCGCTCCATTCGGACCGGGTGCTAACCCAATGCACGGTCGTGACCAAAAAGGTGCTGTGGCATCTCTGACCTCCGTAGCTAAGCTGCCATTCGCCTATGCTAAAGACGGTATTTCCTATACCTTCTCTATCGTACCGAATGCATTAGGTAAAGATTACGAAGCTCAAAAACGTAATTTGGCTGGTTTGATGGATGGTTACTTCCACCACGAAGCAACTATTGAAGGTGGTCAACACTTAAATGTAAACGTTATGAACCGTGAAATGTTGTTAGATGCGATGGAAAACCCGGAAAAATATCCGCAATTGACCATCCGCGTATCCGGCTATGCCGTACGTTTCAACTCTTTAACCAAAGAGCAACAACAAGACGTTATTACTCGTACATTTACACAATCAATGTAAGGCATTAAAACGTTACAAATCCGCCCGCAAAGGGCGGATTTTTTATTGTGCTTTTACCTGAAAAATTTTTGTTTTTTTGTTACAATTTGTGCGCTGTAGTTTAGTGATTAAAGGGCTAATTATGTCAATTGTGGGAAGAATACATTCTTACGAATCTTGCGGTACAGTGGATGGACCGGGGATTCGTTTTATTTTATTTTTGCAAGGCTGTTTAATGCGCTGCAAATATTGCCATAACCGCGATACTTGGGATTTACATGGCGGTAAAGATATTACTGTTGAAGAACTGATGAAGGAAGTAGTGACTTACCGTCATTTTATGAGTGCCACCGGCGGTGGCGTTACGGCATCCGGCGGAGAATCGGTATTACAAGCCGAGTTCGTACGTGATTGGTTCCGCGCCTGTAAAGCTGAAGGCATTCACACTTGTTTGGATACCAACGGATTTGTGCGTCATTATGATCATATCATTGATGAATTATTGGATGTAACGGACCTTGTCTTATTGGATTTAAAAGAATTAAACGATCAAGTCCATCAGAATTTAATCGGTGTGCCGAATAAACGTACTTTAGAGTTTGCTAAATATCTGCAAAAACGCAATCAACCGGTGTGGATTCGTTATGTAGTTGTACCGGGCTGGACCGATAGCGATCACGACGTACATTTACTCGGTCAATTTATTGAAGGTATGTCTAACATAGAAAAAGTCGAGCTATTACCTTATCACCGTCTAGGGGCACACAAATGGGAAGCCATGGGTGAAAAATACGAACTGGAAGATGTAAAACCACCAACCAAAGAAAGCCTTGAACACATTAAGCAGATTTTGGAAGGCTACGGGCATATAGTAAAATATTAAGTTAGAAAGACATCGTAAAAATAAAAGGCAACTAAATCGTTGCCTTACAAAGTACGCTGCATTATAAGCTTAAATTAGCCTCAATAAATGCTAAAGAAGGTTCCGCTTACGATATTGACTTGGACTCATACCGTAAGCAGTTTTAAAGGCCTTACTGAAATGCGCTTCTGATTGATAACCAACTTCCAACGCAACCACCAGCACGCTTTTCTGGGTTTTGTTCAACAATAATGCCGCCTGCTGTAAACGTAACTGAGTTAAAAATTTTCCTGGTGCCATACCGATTATATTTTGAAATACGCGCATAAAATTTGCTCGCGACATTGCCGCCTGTTCCGCCAAGGCATCGATGTTCCACGCCTGTTGCGGCGCATTTAACAACTTCCCTAGTACATGGCTCAAACGCTTATCTTGTAAGCCCGCCAGCACACCTTGATTTAACTGCTTCGATTGCAATCCATGTCGCAAAATATAAATAAACAGCACTGTCACCAGCGAATCAATCAAGGACTTCGCGCCACTTTGAGTTTTGTCCGCTTCCTGTTGCAACACCTGAATCAACGGCAGCAGCGGTGTATCGCGCAAAGGCAAATGCAAATATGTCGGCAAAGCATCAATTAACAATGACGGGCGATTGTAATACAACATACCACAAAACATTTTTAAATCGGGAGAATTTTGTCCGATCTGGTAAACCTTAAATAAGTCCGTCTGATTTTCTTGTGGTTTTGAGGGCTCAGCCTGCGCTTTTATTGTCTCGCTTTGCATCTTGCTGGCAATAAAGTGCGGTCTATTTTGCGGGAGAAAAAAGATATCACCGGCTTGTAAATGAATCTGCTGATTTTCCAAGCCCAACCAACAATCCCCTTGCTCAATCAAGTGGAAAATCCCTACATATTGATTTTCGCAAGCCCCCTGCTGCACCTGCCAATCCCCCTGGAATAAGCAGCGAACATTTACTTCACCGCTGACCTGCGCCAACTGAATAAGTTTATCTAAACAATCCATAATGAGATTCTAAGTATAAAAGTTAAGACGAATTGGCAAGTATAATACAAGAATTTGCCTATAATTTGTTTCGACATTTGAAATATATTTTATACATATTTAAGGAGAAAATTATGTTTGCAGATTGGAAAAATGATGTTGCCCATGTTAAAAAATCATTCGGCGAATTAGGTAAAAAACACCCTAAAATGTTACAAGCCTATGGCGCATTGAATGCAGCAGCGGCAGAAGGCGATGTATTGGATGTTAAAACTCGTGAACTAATCGCCCTTGCAGTGGCAGTTACCACCCGTTGCGAAAGCTGTATCGGCGTACACGCTGCCGAAGCTGTAAAAGCCGGCGCAAGTGAAGAAGAGGTCGCAGCCGCATTAGCCATGTCTATTGCACTAAATGCCGGTGCTGCTTACACTTACTCATTGCGTGCATTAGAGGCTTATAATACGCAAAAAGACTAAGATTGGTTAAATGTTCAACTTAAATCGGCACCTTTGCGGCGCCGATTTTTTTATGCCTATTTTCCCAGAAAAGAACGATCCCGATTAAATGCTTCCAAAAATAGCCCTAGCGGAGGTCGTCCGGAGGAAATTTTTTGATAAGTGCGGTCAAATTTTTGATAATTGCCACGTTTATCAATATGATATTGCGTACCATCAGGCGTAATAATCACATTCCACCGGTGATTAGAAGCAAAAACCCATTCTGCCGTACGCTTTTGGTCAAATAAATTTGCGCCTTGCGAATAATCTGATGTAGGGTTTTTCACTTTAAATACCGAGCTCATCAGCGCCGGAATTAAATCAATGTGGCTACTCAATTTCGTTTTTTCCCCACTAGTTAACCCTGACCAGCGGATAATCATCGGCACTTGAATTTCATCACGGGCGAAATAATGAGTCAATTCATCTTGCGGCATTTGAAACGTATAACCATGTTCGGCTGTAATAATCACCATTGTGTTATCCGTTAAACCCTGTGTTTCCAACTGCACAAAAATCTGCCCCAGTAAATCATCTAACTGAGCAAGCTGTTGACCATAATAAGCTTGTTCTTTTTCCAGCGAGGTAAGTTCTTGCTCACGAACTTTTTGAGCAATATCCAAATCTACATAAGCAAACCAAGGCTGTTTATTTTCTGTTGAACTTAAAAAAACAGCTAAATTTTCTACCGCACTTTGATTGCTCTTTTGGCTTTTTTCTAGCCTTTGTTTTTGAAACAGAGCTTGCCGGAAAATAGTTGATTTAAAATTGGTTGCCGAAAACAGACCAAATCCATAATTCTCACTGATTAGCTTTTCGATAAACACTGACGCTGTTCTATTATTCAACAAACTATCGGTATAATTCGCATTTAAGCCGTAAAATAGCCCTGAAAGCCCGGCATTATTGTTATTACCGCTACTATAATGATTGGTAAAACTGGCTGATTTTTGCGCAAAATCGTACAGTTTCGGCATTTTCTCCGCCACTACCGCATCATATCGTAGCCCGGATACGGTAATCATTAAAATATTCGGTTTATCAGTTATTTCCTCAAAAACGAGAGGTTGTTTAGGATAATCAAGCAATAGTGCATCTGGGCGACCTTCTTGTGCCAATTTATCTTCATACTGCTCTTTATTTAAAAAACCGTTTTTTTCTAAAAAAGTTCTCGCTGTCATCGGGTAAGACAACGGGAAATTGGATTTCTGCATGGTAATAGGCCGATAAATAAAAGCATCAGCCCAAGCATAAATAAGATGTGTAGAAATAAAAGCGCAGATAAAAAATATTCCGACCCAACGAACCCACTTCTGGCGCTCAAGGCTACGTAATTTATACCAAGACCAACGTGAAAACAGCATTTGTATCAGCAAAATAAACGGCATCGGTGCAAAGAAAATCTGCCAATCTCTCGACAACTCGCCGTTATCCGGATTTACTAACAGATTCCATACTAATGACGATAAATGCAGATTAAAGCGCGAAAAGGTTTCCGTATCCACCAACAGCAACGTGAGTGAAATACTAGAGATAATAACCGTAATACCGCGAAAGGTGCGTTCATTTTTAATAATGAAACTTAACGGGAAGATCAACAGTAGATAAAAAGCAAAAACAATAAAGCTAAAATGCCCTAATATACTGATAAAAAAATAAATCCTTCCAAATAGCGTATGCGGCCAATCAATGATAAACGCATAGCGCGTCCCAATTGCCAGAGATAAAATAATATTAAAAAAAGCAAACCAATGCCCCCACGAAATCTTTTGGGAGGTTTGTTCACGATATTGTCTGCCGTTTTTAATTCCAAACATTTTATTAGCGAGGTTAATGAGATTAGTGAGATTGAATTTTAACGGAATCCATCAGCGCTTTAGAAAACACCTGTGCCAATGCGACACGTTGACTTTCTCCTACCTGAGCATTAAGCAGGTTTGTCACCATATTACCCAACGCCATCAAAGAAAGATCAAGCGGTGCCTGATGTTTTTCAAGGACGGCAATCATATCGTTAATGACCGCATCGACATGTTTATCCTGATATTTTGAATTGACTGCCATATTACTAAAATCCGTTTTTCAAAAATGCTATGATACCCGATAATTTCTCAAATCTTAGCATATTTTCCGCTTTATGGTTAAAAAAGTGCGGTTATAATTAGAGATATTTTTTATATGTACTCACTCGGAACAAAAAATGAGCATTACAGTCAACCAAATTGTATTACACCAATTAATCAGCCATGCTCAAGAAGATGGCAATATAAAGCTCGATAGCATACTGCGCGAGCAATTACTCACCGTCACACCGGAAGTGGAACAGCTAATGTTGCAGTTGCACCAAACTTACCAAAGTAAAACCAAAGGCTATGGCGTATTTCAAGAGCAATCCGGCTTTGCTCAATCGCTTAACCGCCTACTGGAACAAGAAACTGATTTTCTTACGTTCAGTCAACAAGCCGCAATTTTATTAAACACCGAGCTAAGTAAATACGCGTTCGCCGACAGTGGTACGTTCGTGTTGTGCCAATATAATTTTTTAGCCACCGATTACCTGTTTATTGCTCTACTCGACAACCAAATCAGCATGTTAGTGGACGAAAACCTAGAAATTCACCAAACCCAATATCTCAATTTGACCCAATTCGACATTGCCGCACGAATTAATTTAACTGATTTACAGGTCAATGCCGATTCAAACCGCTATCTCACCTTTATTAAAGGGCGTGTAGGACGCAAAATCGGAGATTTCTTTATGGATTTTCTCGGTGCGGAAGAAGGATTAAACCCACAACTACAAAACCAATGTCTGCTACAAGCGGTAAGTGATTATTGTAAACAAGGCGATCTCAATAAAGAGCAAACCCAAGCAGTTAAAAAACAAGTATTCGAATACTGCAAAGGGCAAATCAATACAGGCGCCGAAATTGAATTAGCGGAACTTTCAGACACTCTACCTACTCTAAATCAACAGCCTTTTGCTAGTTTTGCCGATGAAAAAGATTATGGTTTGGAAGCCAGCATTCCTCCTGTTCGTTCGACCTTAAAATCACTAACCAAATTTTCCGGCTCCGGTAAAGGTGTAACCATCAGTTTTGATGCAGAACTGATTAATAATCGAATTATCTGGGATGAGAATGCCGACACGTTAACCATACAAGGCTTGCCCGCTAACTTGCGTGACCAGCTTCAACGTCAATTAAAAAGCGCCGATTAAAAGCAGAGAATTAATTTGGCAATTCGGCTAACTTTAGGTATTATCAGCTCAACTGAAGTTTATTGCTAACTGCGTAAAATAAAAGGAAAACATAATGCATTTTAAATCCGTTATCGTCACACTTATAATTATTTTCAGCCTAAGTGCCTGCTCCGTAAATAAAGTTGTATATCGCATTGATGTGCCGCAAGGTAACTATTTGGAAGGTAACACTGTCGCCAAAGTCCAGGCCGGAATGAACAAGGAACAAGTTCAATATTTGCTCGGCACGCCGGTATTAACCGACCCATTCAACAATAACACTTGGTATTATGTTTATCTGCAACAGCATGCCTACGATAAACCGGAACAGCACACGTTTGTAGTGCAGTTCGATCAAAATGGAATTGTCACCCAAACCGATTTAAATGCTCCATTGCCGACTAATGACAATGTTGATGAGAATAACACCATCATCACGGCTCCGGAACCGACAAAAAAACGTTGGTGGCCGTTCGGTAAAAAATAGACTGGTTATCTTGTAAAAAACAGCTGAAAAGACAACCGCACTTTTGATAAGATAGCTCAAAGTGCGGTTAATTTTGGGGGCTGACGTAAATTAGCCCTAAGGGTAAAGAAAGAAAACAACAAGTTGATGTATCTTTTAATTTTATAGGCAACTGTCAAGTGCCACAGAAAGCTGAGATAGGAGAAATAGCTTAAAGTTGGTATTATATTAATAAAATAGGATGACGAGGAGGTGTTTTTATGTCGACAATTAAAATTGAAAACCTCAGTTTCTCATATTATGGATATGTAAAACCTATATTTGAAAATGTATCGTTTTCCTTTGAGACAAACTGGAAAATAGGATTGATAGGAAGAAATGGAATTGGCAAATCAACACTATTTAAGTTACTTTTAAATGAAGAAACGTATCAAGGTAAAATAATTAAGGATGTTGAATTCATTAAATTCCCACCAAATATAACGGATACTTCAAAATCAGGGATTGAGTTATATAAAGAACTCATATCAGACGGGGAAGAATGGAAATTATTTAGAGAACTTAGTTTGCTTAATGTCGATGAGAACCTTGTTTATAGGGAATTTGAAACGCTTTCAAAAGGAGAACAAACAAAAATCCTTTTAGCTATTTTGTTTACAAGAGAAGATGGTTTTTTACTTATTGATGAGCCGACAAACCATTTGGATATGCACGGAAGAAAAATTGTAAGCGAATATCTGAAAAGTAAAAAAGGGTTTTTGCTCATATCTCATGATAGGGATTTTTTAGACGGCTGCATCAATCATGTTATTTCTATTAACAGGAATTCCATTGATGTTCAATCAGGAAATTTTACATCATGGTATGAAAACAAATTGATGAAAGATCACTTTGAAATCAGTAAAAACGAGAAATTAAGGAAAGATATTAAACGATTAAAAGAAGCTGCAAGACAATGTCAAATTTGGTCTGATAAAATTGAAAAGACTAAAAATGGTGTGAAAATATCAGGTGTAAAACCGGACAAAGGATATATAGGTCATAAGGCAGCCAAGATGATGAAAAGGTCTAAGAATTTGGAGAATAGACAAAATAAGGCAATAGAAGAAAAACAGAATTTACTAAAAGATATTGAAACAAAGGAAAGTCTATTATTGCATCTGTTACATCATCGCAAAAATCCTCTAATATCGGTTAGTAATTTATCATCATACTATGGAGAAAAACAGATATTAAGGAATGTGAGTTTTGAGATAAAACAAGGTGATATAGTAGCTATATATGGTAGTAATGGAAGTGGAAAATCGACCTTGATTAAAATTTTATTAGGTCTGAATCACGAGTATACAGGCGAGGTAAAATTAGCAAGTAATTTGGAAATATCGTATATTCCTCAAGATACATCTGATTTAACAGGCAGCCTAAATGAATATATTCATAAGCAAGATGTTGATGAAACATTGTGTAAAACAATTCTTAGAAAATTAGATTTTTCAAGAGAATTATTTGAAATGGATATGAAGAATTATAGTGATGGGCAAAAAAAGAAAGTTTTAATTGCCGTCAGTTTGTCAAAGCCGGCTCATTTATTTGTTTGGGATGAACCCTTAAATTATATAGATGTAATATCAAGAATACAGATTGAGGAAATCATAAAAGAAGCAAAGCCTACACTTATATTTGTGGAACACGACAAGCGATTTGTAGAAAATGTAGTCAATAAAATTATACAATTATAAATGAAGTGAACCATTAAAGTTTAGAAAAAGACTAACATAGAAACAGTAAATCCCAAAAAGGTTTACTGTTTTTTCTTTGCCCACAAGCAAAAAGAAAGGAAAACAGAAAATGAAAAACATAGATGAAAAATTTTTTTTGTCTGTTTTCAAATCTTCAGAATTTTCTATATCATCCGAACTTTTATCTAACCGTCATCGAACTAAACAATGTTTATTCAATAACTTTATATTAAATAATCCGATTTTAATCTCGCCAGTACATCTATTAACGAAGCCATTCGCTCGTCCGCAATAGCAAAACGTGCCTCGGCGAACTTTGGATTAACCAGAAAAGTACGCACATTAGCGGCCTTCGCGGCAATTAAACCGACAACACTATCTTCAATAATAATACAATCCTTCGGCGTTGCATTCAGTCTTTTGATCGCCGTGAGATAAACTGCGGGATGCGGCTTGGCTAGTTCCTCCTCAGCCGCAGTACATTGAATCGGAAAATATTCCCACAGACTCAAACGATCAAACACAGCTTTAATAACTCGACGATCGGAAGAGGTTGCCAACGCTATCTGAACATTATTTTGTTTTAAGAAACGCAACAACTCATCAATGCCTTCCATCGCTTCGCCTTGTGTTGCAATCTTTTCACAGACACTATCTAAAATCTGCTGTTTTAATCGTTTGTAATCGACATTAAGGCCAAACAAATCAATCCAAATTTGCGCTGATTCGTCAATACGTATACCTCGCGTATATTTCTCGCAATCTGGCTCAGTAATTTGAACGTCATAGCCCGCCAATGTTTCGATTTGCGCCTCCGCCCAAAACGGCTCGGAATCAATCAGCACGCCATCCATATCAAAAATCACATTTTTCACTGTCATCATTTTTTGTGCCATAACTCTTCTCGTCGATCTAATAAATGCAAATAGTAATTCCAATCAAAATAGCGGCCGGGATCAATTTTTCGTTCGGGTGCAATATCGCAATGCCCGACAATTCGCTGTTTAGTAATCTGCGGATAAGCTGCCATTATCCGCTTGGTCAGTGCCGCTAATTCTCGATACTGCTCCTCGGTGAACAGCTGTTGATCGCTCCCTTCAAGCTCAATCCCAATTGAAAAATCATTGCACTTTTCACGACCTTCAAAGCTTGACACTCCGGCATGCCATGCACGTTCATTAAAGCTGACATATTGCGTCACGCGCCCATTTCGCTCAATCAAACAATGTGCCGACACACGGATTTGATATATTTCTTTGAAATACGGATGTACCTTCGGATCCAGCTTTCCTTGAAAAAAATCATCCACATAACCACCTCCAAATTGTTCAGGGGGAAGGCTAATATAATGAATGACCAATAGCGAAATATCCGATGGTTCAGGTCGTTGATCAAAATGAGGTGAAATCACACGACGCACACCGTTAAGCCAGCCATCGGTGATATTTAAATCAAGTTTCTGTTGCATAAAATATTATTTTTGCGATCACCGTTCCAAAAAAGTGCGGTCGATTTTGACGCTGTTTTGGGTTTTATTCATAGTAAGCACAGTTTAACGTAACCGAAGGAAAAAAACATTATGAAAATCAACCGCACTTTTGGCGCATGGCATATTTCCACACAAAAGCCTGTAGAGAAAGGTTTTACGCTGATTGAGTTAATGATTGTGATTGCTATCGTGGCAATTCTCGCTACCGTTGCCATTCCCTCTTATCAAAACTACACCAAAAAAGCTGCCATGTCTGAATTATTGCAAGCTGCCGCACCTTATCGTTCTGAGATAGAGCTTTGTATTTATAACACCAATGGCGTTAACGGCTGCTCTGCCGGTAGCAATGGCATTCAAGATAATACGGAAGAAAGAGGAAAATACGTGAAATCTGTAAAAGCCAGTGGCGGAGTTATCACAGTCACGGGGAAAGGTGCGTTGGACGGTATCAGTTATAAACTCACCGCAGCAGGTAATGCGGCCGATGGTGTGACTTGGACGGCAGATTGCGGAACCAATGCCGAATTGTTTCCTGCCGGATTCTGTAGCTAATGAACGCACATCCGGTTGAAACGGTGAAGACCGTTATTGCGGCCAATGCGGAACAGTTTGAAATTGAACCGCATTTATGGTTGAGAAACCAGCAGCAACAACATCTTTTGCTACGCTATCTCGCCCTGCCTTTGCGTGAAAATGAGCAAACATTATGGCTTGGTGTGGATAGTCCTGCCAATTTAGCTGCCTGTGAAACGTTTTCTTTCCTCACGGGAAAAATCGTCGAACCGGTTTTGCTAGAGAGCCATCAACTCAAAACTCTATTACAGGAACTGGCGCCACAGATAACTCAAATTGAAGAAAATCCACTGTTTTACGCCACGTTACAGAATAACCCCGAACAAGAAACGGCGCAAAAATCAGACGAACCGGTGATTCAACTGTTAGACGGTATTTTTGAAAGCGCATTACGTAAAAATGCATCAGATATACACCTCGAACCTCAAACCAATCAACTTCAGGTGCGATTCAGAATCGACGGTGTTTTACAAGCACAAAATGCCGTGTCATTAAACCTAGCAAGTCGGCTGATTTCACGTTTAAAATTACTGGCAAAACTGGATATCAGCGAAACCCGCTTACCGCAGGACGGACGCTTTCATTTCAAAACTACGTTTTCCGATGTGTTAGATTTTCGCCTATCC
>CAJPST010000036.1 GCA_905373425.1 uncultured Mesocricetibacter sp. | reverse complement strand
CCTTTAACCATAACTTCCAAGTTCTTTAAACCGAATTCTTTTACAACTTCGGCACAACGCTCAGCAGCCACTTGAGCCGCAAATGGTGTTGATTTACGAGAACCACGGAAACCTGAACCACCTGCCGTTGCCCAAGCAAGGGCATTACCTTGACGGTCAGTTATAGTTACGATTGTATTATTGAAAGATGCGTGAATATGAGCTACGCCATCTACAACTTGTTTTTTTACACGCTTACGTGTACGAACTGGTGTTTTAGCCATCTATTATTTACCCCGACTTATTTTTTGATCGGCTTACGTGGACCCTTGCGGGTACGCGCATTAGTTTTAGTACGTTGACCACGTACCGGCAAACCACGACGATGACGTAAACCACGATAACAACCTAAGTCTAATAGACGTTTGATGTTAAGGGTTACTTCTCGGCGTAAGTCACCTTCAACGGTAAATTTACCAACTTCGTCACGCAGTTTATCAATCTGCTCTTCAGACAATTCTCTGATCTTAACATTTTCAGCAACTCCCGCAGCTACACAAATAGCCTTTGAACGAGTTTTCCCGATACCGTAAATTGCTGTTAAAGCGATTACCGCATGTTTATGATCAGGAATGTTAATGCCTGCAATACGGGCCACTATGCACTCCTATTATTTTAACTATTTGACATACTGATCTTGAAAAGCCCGTTTTCAGGATACTCAAACAGTATGCCAAGGACATAAATGAGTCGAGCAGTATAACTGCTCAACTGGTTCTTTGCAAGAAAATTATCAACTAACCTTGACGTTGTTTATGTTTAGGGTCGCTGCAAAGTACACGAACAACACCTTCACGTTTAACAATTTTACAGTTACGACAGATTTTCTTAACGGAAGCACGAACTTTCATTGCTTATCCCTTTTCCTATACTAAGGACAAATTACTGTCCAAAACCTTTAAGGTTTGCTTTTCTCAACGCAGATTCATATTTAGTCGACATCAAATGACTTTGAACCTGAACGATGAAATCCATAATTACCACTACAACAATCAGCAAAGATGTGCCTCCAAAATAGAATTGGACATTCCAAGCTGACATCATAATGTAAGGAACCAAACATACAAATGTAATATACAATCCACCTATCAATATTAGACGGGTCATAATTTTATCAATATAGCGTGATGTTTGTTCACCTGGCCTAATTCCGGGTATGAATGCTCCAGACTTTTTCAAATTATCCGCCGTATCACGAGGATTATATTGCATTGCAGTATAGAAAAAACTGAAGAATATAATAGCAATAGCGTAAACTATCAAATACAACGGTTGTCCAGGATGAAGTAACATTGACAAATTAGTCAACCACTCTAAACTGGAGCCCTCTCCAAACCATTGTGTAATCGTTGCCGGAAATAAAATAATACTTGAGGCAAAAATTGCTGGGATAACGCCAGCCATATTTACTTTCAATGGAAGATGAGTTGAATGACCACCTAGAACCTGACGACCCTGCTGACGTTTTGCATATTCTACTTTAATTCTTCTTTGCCCTCTTTCAACAAAGACGACAAAATAAGTTACTGCAAATACAACTACGGAAATTAAAAGAAGAACTAATAGATGCATTTGCCCTTGACGAGCTTGCTCAACAGTTTGCCCTATTGCTGAAGGCAATCCTGCAACAATACCAGCAAAAATAATTAACGAAATACCATTTCCAATACCTCTTTCAGTAATTTGTTCTCCTAACCACATTAAAAACATCGTCCCTGTTACAAGACTAATTACTGCAGTAAAATAAAAACCAAATCCTAAATTAGGTACTAATCCAGGCAACATATTCGGTAAACCCGTAGATATACCAATAGCTTGTAGAGTTGCAAGTCCTAAAGTCGCATAGCGTGTATATTTACTAATTTTGCGACGCCCAGACTCGCCCTCTTTTCTTAATTCATTTAATGCTGGATAAACCGTAGTCAGCAATTGGATAATAATAGATGCCGAAATGTATGGCATTATACCCAATGCAAAAATAGATGCTCGGCTTAGCGCACCACCAGAGAACATATTAAACATATCAATGATGGTACCCTTTTGTTGTTCTATTAATTGAGCTAACACAGCTGCATCAATACCAGGAACCGGAATGAAAGAACCAATACGAAAAACAATAAGAGCCCCCAATACAAAAAGTAATCGGCTCTTCAGCTCATCCGTACTACCTTGAGTACTTTTACTTTGATACCCTGGTTGCTTAGCCATTTGTTAATTATTCCTCAACTGAACCGCCAACAGCTTCAATAGCTGCTTTTGCACCTTTAGTTACACGCAAACCACTAACTTTTACTGGAGCTTTAATTTCACCTGCCAAAATTACTTTAGCAAACTGAATATCTTTAGTCAGAACGTTAGCCGCCTTTAATGTATCCAACGTCACTACATCACCTTCAACTTTAGTTAACTCATTCAAACGAACTTCAGCAGTTACTGCTGCTTTCATTGAAGTAAAACCAAATTTCGGTAAACGACGGTATAATGGCATTTGACCACCCTCAAAACCTCGACGAACACCACCGCCAGTACGAGATTTCTGGCCTTTGTGACCACGGCCACCAGTTTTGCCCAATCCGGAACCAATACCACGACCAAGGCGTTTAGAACTATGCTTTGCACCCTCAGCCGGAGATAGAGTATTTAAACGCATTACCTTACTCCTCTACTTTAACCATATACGCAACTTGATTAATCATACCACGCACAGCTGGAGTATCAATTAACTCAACCGTATGATGCATACGGCGAAGACCAAGACCACGCAAAGTAGCTTTATGCTTCGGTAAACGAGCAATAGAACTACGAACTTGAGTTACTTTAATAGTTTTTGCCATGTTCAATTACCCCAAAATCTCATCAACAGTTTTACCACGTTTAGCAGCAACCATTTCAGGTGATTTCATATTTGCAAGTGCATCAATTGTCGCACGAACAACATTAATAGGGTTAGTGGAACCATAAGCTTTAGATAGAACGTTATGAACACCCGCGACTTCTAAAACTGCACGCATTGCGCCACCTGCAATAATCCCTGTACCTTCACTTGCCGGTTGCATAAACACACGAGAGCCAGTATGCGCTCCTTTAACTGGGTGCTGTAATGTACCTTCATTTAAAGCTACGCTGATCATATTACGACGTGCTTTTTCCATTGCTTTTTGGATTGCTGCCGGAACTTCGCGAGCCTTACCATATCCAAAACCTACTCGACCATTACCGTCGCCTACTACTGTTAAAGCAGTAAAGCTCATAATACGGCCGCCTTTCACGGTTTTTGATACACGGTTTACCGCGATTAGCTTCTCTTGCAGTTCACCAGCTTGTTTTTCGATGTTTGCCATCTAAAATATCCTCTATTAGAACTGTAGACCAGCTTCACGGGCTGCATCCGCTAAAGATTGGACACGTCCATGATATTTAAAACCGGAACGATCGAAAGCCACATCTTGAATGCCTTTCGCCAAAGCACGCTCAGCCACTAACTTACCAACTACTGCTGCTGCATCTTTGTTTCCGGTATACTTAACTTGCTCACTAATTGCTTTTTCTACTGTTGAAGCAGCGGCAAGTACCTCTGAACCGTTCGGTGCAATCACTTGCGCATAAATATGACGCGGAGTACGGTGAACTACTAGACGGGTTACACCTTGTTCTCTCATCATATAACGCGAACGCGCCGCACGACGGATACGAGCTGATTTCTTATCCATAGTGTTACCTTAATTATTTTTTCTTCGCTTCTTTAGTGCGTACAACTTCATCTGCATAGCGAACACCTTTCCCTTTATAAGGTTCTGGCTTACGATATGCCCGAATGTCGGCAGCCACTTGACCGATTAATTGCTTGTCTGCACCTCTCAATACGATTTCTGTTTGAGATGGGCACTCTGCAGTAATACCTGCTGGCAAAGTGTGCTCAACCGGATGAGAGAAACCTAAGCTTAACGCAACTGTATTGCCTTTAACTTGGACTCTGTAACCAACACCCACTAGTTGTAACTTTCTTATGAAGCCTTCTGTAACACCAATGACCATTGCATTGACTAATGCACGAGCCGTCCCAGCTTGGGCATCAGCACCGACAACTCCTTCACGTGGAGAAAAAGTCAATGCGCCATCATTTTGTTTAACTTCGACTGCATCATGAATAGTGCGTGATAATTCACCATTCTTACCTTTCACTGTTAATAACTGGCCGTTCAATGTAACTTGAACTCCGGCAGGAACATTAACAGGTGCTTTTGCAACACGAGACATTATCCTACCCCTCTATTAAGCCACATAACAGATGATTTCACCGCCCAAACCCGCTTGACGAGCTGCGCGATCAGTCATCACACCTTTAGACGTAGAAACAACTGCCACACCTAAACCTCCCATAACTTTTGGCAATTCGTCTTTACGTTTGTAAATACGAAGCCCTGGGCGGCTTACACGTTGAATACTTTCTACAACCGGTTTACCTTGGAAATATTTTAAAGTAATTTCCAACTCAGGTTTAACACCATCTAAAACTTTAACGCTTTCAATATAACCTTCATCAGCTAATACATTGGCAATAGCCACTTTTAGCTTGGAAGAAGGCATACTGACCGCAATTTTATTCGCAGCTTGACCATTACGAATACGGGTCAACATATCTGCGATTGGATCTTGCATACTCATTGTATTTTTTCTCCGATTCCAAAATAAAGTGGTAAATTACCAACTTGCTTTCTTAAGGCCCGGGATCTCACCACGCATAGCGGCTTCACGAACCTTAATACGACTTAAACCAAACTTACGAAGAACGCCGTGAGGACGTCCAGTTTGACGACAACGGTTACGTTGACGACTAGGGCTAGAATCACGTGGTAAAGTTTGTAACTTTAACACTGCATCCCAACGATCTTCGTCAGAGGCATTAACGTCAGAAATAATCTTTTTCAATTCCACGCGCTTAGCATAGAATTTTTCAGCCAATTTCACGCGCTTTACATCGCGTGCTTTCATTGATTGTTTAGCCATTTGTAACCTGCCTTACTTACGGAATGGGAAATTAAAGGCAGCCAATAGTGCTAGACCTTCTTCATCATTCTTAGCTGTTGTGGTGATAGTAATATCTAAACCACGTACACGATCTACTTTATCATAGTCGATTTCAGGGAAGATGATTTGCTCACGCACACCCATACTGTAATTTCCACGGCCATCAAATGACTTGGCGCTTAAACCGCGGAAGTCACGAATACGTGGAACAGCAATTGTAATTAAACGTTCTAAGAACTCCCACATACGCTCGCCACGTAGTGTTACTTTACAACCGATTGGATATCCCTGACGGATTTTAAAGCCTGCAACAGATTTACGAGCTTTAGTAACCAAAGGTTTTTGACCGCTAATTGCTGCTAGATCAGCAACCGCATTATCTAGCAATTTTTTATCGGTCAATGCTTCACCCACACCCATATTTAGGGTTATCTTTTCGATTCGTGGGACTTGCATGACAGATGAGTAGTTGAATTTAGTTTTCAATTCATTTACTACTTGATCTCTGTAGTAATCATGCAGTTTCGCCATCGCATTACTCCAGTTTGTTAAATAATTTCATTGTTAGATTTGAAGAAACGTACTTTTTTGCCGTCTTCGAATCTAAAACCTACTCGGTCAGCTTTATTTGTTGTTGGATTGAAAATTGCAACATTTGATACATCAATCGCAGCTTCTTTCTTCACTAAACCACCTTCTTTACCTAATGCAGGTATCGGTTTTTCATGTTTAGTGATGATATTTACACCTTCAACAATCACTTTACCATTAGATAACACTTTTGTTACCTTACCGCGCTTACCTTTGCTTTTGCCAGCAAGCACAATTACTTCATCATTTTGACGGATTTTTGCAGCCATTACATTCTCCTTACAGTACTTCTGGAGCTAAAGAAATGATCTTCATGAATTTCTCAGAACGAAGTTCACGAGTCACCGGTCCAAAAATACGAGTACCGATTGGTTGCTCAGTGTTATTGTTTAAAATTACACAAGCGTTACCATCGAAACGAATAACTGATCCATCTGGGCGACGAACACCCTTCTTGGTGCGCACAACAACTGCTTTTAATACATCACCTTTTTTAACTTTACCGCGCGGAATTGCTTCTTTTACAGTAACTTTGATGATGTCGCCAATAGCAGCATAACGACGGTGCGATCCACCTAGAACCTTGATACACATTACGCTGCGAGCGCCTGAATTATCAGCAACATCCAGCATAGTCTGTTCTTGGATCATATTAGTGCTCCGTTAAATTAAAAAACCACCCTTACGGGACGAACCTATTTACCCTAACGTAAATAGGTCGCAGAGTTTATCAAATCAATAAAAGAAAAGCAACTTGATTTCAGTTCGAGACTGCAAAAACTTGCAAAAAAATAACCGCACTTTTAACAGAACGGTTAATCAAGAATTTACACACTTTATTTAAACCGTCTTCTTCGACGATGAAAATTTTGTACATTGGTGGATTTGTGTTCTTTGACTGTCACCACCGATTCCATCTGATGACGGTGCGCCCTACGATAGTGGCTGAGGAAATAATGCATCGAGCTTGCTAATAAAATGCCGGCCAGAAAAACCACTATTAATTCTCCATAAAGTTGATGAAAGATTTGATCAATTTTATTTTGTGTGGTTTGACCATATTTAGTATCAAAAGTTATACGCAAAAAGCCCTCGATACCGTTCGGCGAATAAATCGGTTCGACAATTTGTTGAGTACTTGTATTTTCACGATATTCTGCCTCTAATCCGAGTTGATAACGCAGGTTTACACTGTTGCCGGTTTGAGCCAATAGCGCACCGTTATTAGTATAGATGGAAGCATCTAAAACAAAATCTTCTTTCGCCAGATTTTCCAGATTTTCCGTTAATTGCTCGGTTTCCGCATCGTTTACCAATAAAACAGAAAACAAATTAGCCTGCTGCCGCACCAACAAATGTGACAAATTGGCGACTTGGTTTACGCTGGCAAGCTGTGAACCAATTTGAAATTGTTTAATACCAAATAAAATCACCGCCATCACTCCGACACACAACGCAACTATAGCAATGAACATAGCAGATTTGGCGATTTTTTCTCTAATTATATGCAAATTATTTTCCCCAAAAGGTTAAAACAATATATGATGGCAATCTTATCATAAAAACCCCCATAAGGATCCCTTAATTTTATGCAACAACGGCTTGCCTCTATAAAACAAAAATTTCCGCAATTTCCGACCGCACTTTCCCCGGAGTTACCCACAGCACTAGGAAAGGATTATTTCATTTTATTCGGTAGCACATTGAACATGGAAAAGTTAACCGCATTTCAACAAAAGTGCGGTCAAAATTTCATGCTTTTTGACTGCTGGATTCAATCAAATAATATTGTGTTACTGTTGCGAGGCGGTTGGAACAGACAGTACTTAGAGTCGGCTCATTTTTTACAACTAGATTTGGCACCATTACATTTTCATGCGCGCTTGCAACAAGCCGGATTATTAGTAATGGATATGGATTCTACTGCAATTCAGATTGAATGTATCGATGAAATCGCCAAACTAGCAGGGACGGGCGAATTGGTGTCATCAATTACTGCGCGAGCCATGCGTGGTGAATTAGATTTTGAACAGAGCCTTCGTAGTCGGGTCAGCACATTAAAAGACGCACCGGAAACCATATTACAACAAGTTCGAGAAAGTATGCCATTAATGCCTGGCGTACAAGAAACTATTAAAGAATTACAAAAATATGGTTGGAAAACTGCCATTGCATCCGGCGGATTTACTTATTTTGCTGATTATTTAAAAGATCTACTCAAATTGGATTTTGCCGTTTCCAATCAATTTGAAATTGAAAATGGCCGACTAACCGGTAATGTTCGTGGTGATATTGTTCATGCTCAATATAAAAGGGATACATTATTACATCTGGCGACACAATATGGTATTGCTATGGAGAATACTGTTGCCATCGGCGACGGTACGAATGATTTGGCCATGATGGCGGCAGCCAATCTCGGGGCTGCTTTTCATGCTAAACCAAAAGTACAACAACAGGCGCAAGTTGTGGTAAACTTTGCTGACTTCAGCGCGCTGATATGTTTATTAAGCGCAAATGACAGAGTTAAACAGTTAGAGGAGAATCATCATGCCGTCATTTGATATTGTATCTGAAATTACCATGCACGAAGTGCGTAATGCCGTAGAAAACGCAAACCGCGTACTCAGCACCCGCTATGATTTTCGTGGCGTGGAGGCGATTATTGAATTAAATGAAAAGAATGAAAGCATTAAATTAACCTCGGAATCAGATTTTCAACTGGAACAGTTAACCGAAATTCTGATCGGCGCTTGCGTTAAACGCGGAATTGAAAGTACATCATTGGATATTCCAACAGAAAGTGAACATCACGGTAAATTATATTCAAAAGAAATCAAATTAAAACAAGGTATTGAAACTGAGATAGCGAAAAAAATTACTAAACTGATTAAAGACAGCAAACTTAAAGTACAGACTCAAATTCAAGGTGAGCAAGTTCGGGTAACCGGTAAATCACGCGATGACTTACAAGCAGCGATTCAACTGGTAAAAGGTGCAGAATTAGGCCAACCTTTCCAATTCAATAATTTCAGAGACTGATGTCAGGGACACCTTTATTTAAAGCTTAATGGAGAATAAAGCGTATGATAGGAGACAAAGCAAAAATGCGTTATGTGATTTTACTACGAGGTATCAATGTTGGTGGGGTCAATAAAGTTGTGATGGCTGATTTAAAGACTCATCTAGCCCAAATGGGGTTTGAAAACCCCGTTTCCTATATTAATAGTGGCAATCTTTTCTTTGACAGTAAAGAGCCGGAAAAGAAAATCAAAGAATTGCTGATAAACTATTTCAACAATACCTACGATTTTCCCCTGCCGTTCGCCCTAATTCGCTCGGATATATTGCAAAAAGAAGCGGATAAACTACCGGACTGGTGGTGGGATGAAACGGCCTATCGGCGTGATGTTCTCTTTTATTTACCGGAGGTAGACAGAGAAAAAATCAAAGCTGAAACACTTTCGTGGATAGATGAAAAAGAGCATTTGCATTTTGGTGAGACAGCTTTCTTTTACAGCAATCACAACCAAGCCGACTACCTTCTCTCCAATTATCATAAAAAGCTGATAGGATCTTCTTTCTATAAAAGTCTGACTATCCGCAATGGTAAAACCTTTCAGAAAATTATCGAATTGGCGAATAAAAAATGAAGAAATTGTATTAGCCAGAGCAGCCTGCTACATGAGCAGAATGTACATTCCACCACATTACCGCTGAATACTGAATATAGCTCGCCCTCACCATTCCTAGTTATGACCTTGAGAATTGGGTAAGCATTTCATAAGCTTTTTCTTTACCTTAACGCGTACCAATCAATATTAATTAAAAGCTTGTTAATTAGAACCGTACTAGCGTATATCCTATTCAATTTAGCAGTACGCCGGTTTATTTTAATAGTGCAAGATTTTACTCTGTGGTACGCTTAAAAAAGCGCTCTTAGTCTTATTTTGACTTGTTTTTAAACGTTTTTTAGTAGCACGAAATTCACAACATCGAAAACGTATTACTAAAAAAATATCGCTGGAAATGTAAAAATTGATACAAAAATGTAAGAGTAAGAGTAAGAGTAGAAAAAGCAAAAACGCAACAAAACCAGTTTTTATAAGAGTTGAAGAAAGCGTACGTAAGAAAAGTAAGATCGGAAAATCAAAGTTGGTCCCCCCGACCGGACTTGAACCAGTGACCAAGCGATTATGAGTCGCCTGCTCTAACCGACTGAGCTACGGGGGGCGAGAAAAACGCGATGATTATAGTCAAATAATTAGTTGAAGTCCAGAACTTCACAATTATCCATGTTTAATTGCAGAAAAATTTAGCAAATTGTTGTGCGATTTAGTATTATGCAAACTATCGCGTAGAATACATCAACCAGAAAAGTGCGGTAAAAAATAAACGTTTTTTTAAAGAATTGAAAAAGGAGAAAAAATGTCAAAACTGAATATGGCGTTGTACTTAAGTGATATTGTGAAGCTTGTCTGATTCGAAGTGGAACTAATAAAATGAAAGGCTTATTTATTCGGATTGTTGCCGCCGTTGCATTGTTATTGTGGGCAATTGACATGGTTTTTCCATGGCAACAAATAATGCGCTCAGAACAAAACCGATACAGTGCAATTCAACAACGCGGAGTGCTGGTTGTCGGTACAATAAATAATCCGGTATCTTATTTTATCGGTTCGGAGGGGCAGTCTGGTCTTGAATATGAACTGAGTAAGGCATTTGCGGATTATCTAGGCGTTAAATTGGAAATGACGGTGAAAGATAATGCCGAAGAACTTTTTGCTGCTTTAGAGCGAAATGAAATTGATATTGCCGCGGCGAATTTGCTTTATCAACCGAAGAAAACCGAAGTATTTCAGATCGGTCCGGCTTATTATTCCGCTTCATGGCAATTAGTCTATCGTAACGGTGCAACTCGTCCACAGTCATTAAACCAACTAAACGGTAAATTAATGATTGCAGCCGGAACCGAGTTACCTACCTTATTGTCGGAAAAGCTGGGAAAAAATCCTCAACTGAAATGGGAAATTGACGATAAACAAACACAAGAAGAATTATTAATTCAGGTAGCGGAAGGAAAACTGGATTATACAATAGCTAATTCCATTGATGTTTCTGCAGCACAACAAGTAAGACCTAAAATTGCAGTAGCTTTTGATGTAACCGATGAATCAACTGTACATTGGTATTTACCAAACAGTTCTTATAGCGAATTACAAGCGACATTATTGGATTTTACCAATAGTGCTATTGAAAATGGTTTGATCGCACGAATTGAAGAAAAATATTTCAACCACTTCTCACAATTTGATTATGTGGATATGAACTCTTATACCAGTGCAATAGAAAAAGTATTACCTAAATACGATCAGTTATTCAAAAAACATCAAGGCGATCTGGATTGGCGCATGCTTGCTGCAATTGCTTATCAAGAATCCCATTGGGACGCGAATGCCACCTCCCCTACCGGAGTACGTGGTATGATGATGTTGACCAAAGCAACCGCATCACGAATGAGAATTTCGAATCGAACCGATCCTGAACAAAGTATCAAAGCCGGTTCGGAATATTTACATTGGCTAATTTCACAAGTCCCCACCAGCATTCCGAAAGAAGATCGAATTTGGTATGCGCTGACTGCTTATAATATGGGACTCGGCCATATGTTAGATGTGCGTCGATTAACTAAAAATTTAGGTGGAGACCCCGATAATTGGTTAGATGTTAAGAAAAATTTACCGCTACTGGCAGAAAAACGCTATTACTCAAATTTAAAATATGGCTATGCCCGCGGCTATGAGGCTTTTCAGTATGTAGAGAATATCCGTCGATATATGAACAGCATAATCAATTATTATCGTGTGCAAGAAAACCAAGAAGCGACCCAAGCAGAGAAGGAAACAGAGAAAAAAGCAGCAAGCAATAGTGCAACGAGTGAAAGCAACATCGGAAAAACAGTAACCGATACAACTGACGCAATTGATATGAAAAAAGATGAAGTGGAAAAACGTGATGTTGAAAAAGTCAGTGCAGAAACCACTCAAGATGCAGATTCAGATAATAAAGAGAGCATGAAAAAAACCGAAGAGGACAAAGTAGAGGCGCCCCAAAAACCAATTGATAGTACAAAAATACAAGCTCCATTATCATCAGTTCTGAATGGAGAGAACGGCATGATGGACTTGATTAATCGGATAAAAACAACTGAAATAAAAAGTTATTCACCAGAAAATAAGTCGGAATCAGTTACTCCCGAACAAATCAGTTCAACTGAGAATAATAAGGCTAATGATGTCAAAGCCGTTACCGACAGCCCAACGCCGTTGCAGTAAGATTAAGGAGAATCCACATGACATTGAAACGCAAAACTTTTCTAAAAAAAACAACCAAATCATTCCGCTCACTGGAAATGCGCAGAACGTTACGAATTAAGCATATGAAACGGCATAAAGCCAAAATTGCCGAACGCCATACACTTCATTTTATGTTAGCACAGCCCTATTAGTGTACTTTACCAACTGCACTTTCAACCAAACACATACCCAAAAGTGCGGTGGTATTTTTCTTAATTTTCTCCTTGTACTTTCCCTTTGTTCTCTGTATAATCCGCACCCTACAGTCATATCCTATTTTCGTTCCTTGCTTCCGCAGATTGGTGACTGGTCTATCCCGGAAGCTGATTAACCCGTAAGGAGCAGTAATGCGTCACTACGAAATCGTATTTATGGTTCATCCGGACCAAAGCGAACAAGTACCAGGCATGATTGAACGCTACACAGGTTCTGTTAAAGAAGCCGGCGGTCAAATCCATCGCCTTGAAGATTGGGGTCGCCGCCAATTGGCTTATCCAATCAACAAATTACACAAAGCACATTATGTGCTGATGAATGTAGAAGCGCCTCAAGAAGTCATCGACGAGCTAGAAACAACGTTCCGTTACAACGATGCTATTCTTCGTAACGTAGTTATTCGTACTAAGCACGCCGTAACCGAAGCGTCCCCAATGGTTAAAGCAAAAGATGAACGTAAAGCGGCTTTAACTGAAGTTGAAAACAACGATTTTGAGGATGCTGAAGAGTAATTTGAAAATTGATAACCGTTTTTCATTAATTGGTCAAGTGACCGATTCACCAAAACGGACAAAAAGCCCTAACGGTATTGAGCATTGTCGTATTTTATTGGAACATCGTTCCGAGCAAACTGAGGCAGGCTTCTCCCGCCAAGCGTGGTTTAAAATACCGATACAAATCAGTGGCAATCAATTCATTCAGAAAACTCAAAGCATTACGGTCGGTAGTAAGCTTCTAGTTGTAGGTTTCATCAGTTCACATAAGACTGCAAATGGCTTAAACCAACTAGTGCTACATGCCGAGCAAATCGAATTTATAGATTAGGAGACCAGCCAAATGGCACGTTATTTCCGTCGTCGTAAGTTCTGCCGTTTTACAGCGGAAAATGTAGTAGAAATCGATTATAAAGATATTGCTACATTAAAGAACTATATTACAGAGAGCGGCAAAATTGTCCCAAGCCGTATTACCGGTACCCGTGCGAAGTACCAACGTCAATTAGCCCGTGCAATCAAACGTGCGCGTTATTTAGCGTTACTTCCATACACTGACAACCATCAGTAATTAAGGAGATACGGTAATGCAAGTAATTCTTTTAGATAAAATCGTTCACTTAGGTAATGTGGGCGAACAAGTAAATGTTAAGTCAGGTTTTGCACGTAACTTCTTAATTCCTCAAGGAAAAGCGGTTATGGCAACTAAAGCGAACATTGAATATTTTGAAACCCGTCGTGCAGAATTAGAAGCGAAAGCCGCAGCAGCATTAGCTGAAGCACAAGCCCGTGCAGCACAGTTAAGCGCACTGGAATCCGTGACTATCGCATCTAAAGCCGGCGATGAAGGTCGCTTATTCGGTTCAATCACTACACGTGATGTGGCCGAAGCGGTGGTTAAGGCCGGCGTTGAAATCGTGAAAAGCGAAGTACGTATGCCAACCGGACCAATCCGCACCTTAGGTGACCATGAAGTGAAGTTCCAACTTCACGGTGAAGTATTCGCAACATTGAATGTTATCATCGTTGCAGAATAATCAACAGTTATAATAGAAAACCCGGCTTTCAAGCTGGGTTTTCTTTTTTACTTTTGTTATTCTATAATCCATTTTATTTTAATAGATGGCCCCTCATGACTATTACGCAAAATCCCCCTGAAAACCAACCGCACTTTGAACCGGATAATG
>CAJPST010000035.1 GCA_905373425.1 uncultured Mesocricetibacter sp. | reverse complement strand
GTTGGGGCGTGGCGATAAAAATGCGGCGGATAACGCTGCCGTGCAAGCGATGCGTTATATGCTTAATCGCATTAATATGGACGGTGAAATCGTGATTGGTGAAGGCGAAATTGACGAAGCGCCGATGTTATATATCGGTGAAAAAGTTGGTTCGGGAATGGGGGAGTTAGTCTCTATTGCAGTTGACCCTATTGATGGCACGCGTTTGACCGCACTTGGTCAAGACAACGCTATTTCAGTGCTTGCCGCCGGTGGTAAAAATACCTTTCTGCGCGCCCCTGACATGTATATGGAAAAATTGATCGTCGGTCCCGAAGCCAAAGGCATGATTGATCTGAATTTGCCGCTTGAGCAAAACTTACGTCGCGTTGCTTCTCGAATGGGTAAGCTGCTTTCTCAACTAACGGTCATGGTGCTTGCTAAACCGCGCCACGAAGCAATAATCAACCAAATGCATCAACTTGGCGTGCGGGTCATTTGCGTACCGGACGGTGATGTTGCAGGTTCGGTGTTATGCTGCTTGCCGGATGGCGGTGTGGATATGCTATACGGTATCGGCGGTGCTCCGGAAGGTGTCATTACAGCGGCGGCAGTTCGTGCGTTAGGTGGCGATATGCAAGCGCGCCTTATTCCGCGCAATCAGGTAAAAGACGATACGCCTGAAAATCAGGCGATTGCCGCGAAAGAAATTGAGCGTTGTCAAAAGATGGGAGTGGAAGTCAACACTGTATTACAACTTGAAGATATCGCTAAAGACGACAATTTGGTATTTGCCGCAACCGGCATTACCAACGGTGAATTATTACAAGGCATTAAACGCAAAGGCAATCTTGCCAGCACCGAAACCTTGTTAATTCGTGGTCGGTCGCGCACTATCCGTCGCATTCACTCCACGCATTATTTAGATCGTAAAGATGATGAAATTTACAGCCTAATTCGTGATTAAAGCCAAGTTGTAATTAAAGCAAAAGTGCGGTCGAAATTTCTCGTATTTTTTCGACCGCACTTTTAACATGATTGAAAACTCGTCATAGACGAGCTTACCTTTCTCTGAACTCTTTCGGTGTTTGGCCGTATTCTTTTTTAAATACCGCATAAAAATATTGCAACGAGGGATAACCGCATACTTCGGCGATTTCCTGAATGGATACGTCAGTAAAACGCAGCATATGTTTAGCACGCTGCAGCTTTTCTTCATGAATTACCTGATGAATAGTTTTATTCATTTCAGTTTTAAAGCGCTGTTCTAAATTGGAACGTGAAATTCTAAGGCTATCCAACACTTGCTCGGTTTTAATACCCTGACAGGCGCGTTGGCGAATGTAGTGCATTGCCTGCATCACCAACGGGTCTTGCAATGAGCGGTAATCCGTCGAACTACGTTGTTCCACTTTCAATGGAGGAATTAATATCGGTTTATGGCTGACTTTCTGTCCGTTGAGTAAATTATCCAGCATTTTAGCTGCTTGATAGCCGATTTTGCGCGTTCCTTGAGTGACGGAAGAAAGCGAAATGCGCGATAGGTATTGAATTAATTCCTCATTGTCGATGCCAATCACACAGAGTTGTTCGGGAACGGCAATTTTAAGGGCTTCGCAAGCTTGTAACAAATGACGCGCCCGTGCGTCGGTAGCGGCAATAATACCGGTGTGAGGCGGCAACGATTTTAACCACCCGCCTAACTTAAATTGTGCTTCCGCCCAGTTTTCGGAGGTGATTTTATCGCCTAAATAGACCGCACTTTGGTGTTCATATTGGTGCATTAAACTTAAAAAAGCATTCTGACGTTCCACCGCCCAATGCTTTTTATCTTCTGTCGGTATGCCGTAAAAAGCAAAATGGTTTAACCCTTTTTGCTGTAAATGCAAAAATGCCATTTCCACCAGCGCATAATTATCTGTTGCCACGTAAGGCAAGTCGGGGTAAAAATCGGGGTTTTGATATGAACCGCCAACAGCAATGGTCGGCGCATTCACATTCCGCAATAAAGCGACCGTTTCGGGATCGTCGAAATCCGCAATCACACCGTCAATCGACAAACTTTCAATCGTGTCTTTATGATAAACAAAATCGTCTTCTACAAAAATATCCCAAGTGCATTGCGAGGCTTGCAGATATTGCCCAACGCCCTCCATCACTTCTCGATCATAGACTTTGTTGGCATTAAACAATAACGCAATACGATAATATTTCTGATTATTCATGTTGAATCTCTTTTAATCGGCGCTGTGAATAATTTTAATTTATATAGCATTAAAATCATTTTATCTTTCAGTGGCTTTATTGAATCAGGCGTGATGTTAGTCTATTATTTATTTCAGCATAAATCGAATAATACCGCCTATTAGGTTAAGATAATATGAATATTTTAATTATCGGCCCTTCTTGGGTCGGCGATATGATGATGTCGCACAGCTTGTATCAAACGCTGAAACGGCAATATCCACAGTGCAATATTGATGTGTTGGCACCCAATTGGTGTAAGCCTTTGTTGGCTCGCATGCCGGAAGTACGCAATGCGTTGACCATGCCTATCGGACACGGCGCAGTAAATCTCGTTGAACGTTACCGAATAGGGAAATCTTTTCGTAATCAGTATGATATGGCGATCGTATTGCCAAATTCGCTGAAATCAGCATTCATTCCATTATTTGCCAAAATTCCCGTACGACGCGGTTGGAAAGGAGAGAGCCGTTATTTCTTCTTAAATGATTTGCGCAATAATAAAGCGGATTACCCTATGATGGTGCAACGTTATGTTGCGCTCGGTTATGAAAAAAATGCTGTTCCGTCGGCAGAGTCGCTTTTTATCCCAACTCCTTATTTGCAAATTGAACAAAGTGCGGTGGAAAAAACGAAAGAAAAATTTACCGTACTTTTGGCGCAAACCGAAAACCGTCCGTCAGTAGCTTTTTGCCCCGGAGCGGAATTCGGTCCGGCGAAACGCTGGCCGCATTATCATTATGCCAAACTTGCCGAAATGCTGATTGAACAGGGATATGCTATTCGTTTATTCGGTTCGGCGAAAGATGAAGAGGTCGGCGAACAAATCCGCCGTGCCTTGCCTTCGCCATTGCAATCTTATTGTGTGAATTTGGCCGGACAAACGGAGTTGAATCAGGCGGTGGATTTAATGAGTGATTGCGTTGCCGTGGTGAGTAACGACAGTGGTTTAATGCATGTTGCCGCTGCACTAAATCGCCCATTAGTCGCACTTTACGGCCCAACCAGTCCGCAATATACGCCTCCGCTGTCGGACAAAGCGCTAATTATTCGTTTGATTGAAGGCGGGTTGATTAAAATCCGCAAAGGCGAGGGAACGGACGGCTATCATCAAAGCTTAATTGATATTCAGCCGGAAAATGTTATGGAAAAATTGGCCGCACTTTTAGGAGGATAAATGGAAATTCGTTATCAACTGCCTACTGCCAAATATGCTGCGCTGCAAAAGAAGATCTCCAGACGTATTTATAAAGGTAACAAAATGGTGCGCCGGCTGACAATTTATGATGTGGCGCTATTTTTACCTTACCTTGTATTGGTCATCTTAACACGCCATCACATCCGTGATCTTCAGGAAATGTTAGGTGATTGTTATGAGCCGAATTACTCGTCTTGGCTTGGTTGGTTGTTAGTGCTCGGCAGTTATTTTATTTTGGGTTATGCCACAGTCTTGCGTCCTCTCTTTGTTAACAAAATTTTTCGTGAGCAGGTAAAAGCGGAATTAACAGACTGCGAGCAAGTGGTTCGTATTCAGGAGGATGGGTTATATTTACAAAATGCACTGGTGCGTTCCGTTTTCTTTTATACAAAAGTACGCGCGGTAGAGAATATCGACAATTGCTTAGTCATATTCCTCGGCAGCGGACATTTCCAAGCCATTCCCTATAACGCATTTGCTGATGAAGATCAGCGTATGGCATTTGAACATCTACTGAAAAGCAAAATGACAAAAAATGAACGTTTGTCTGGTTAAAACTTCTTCAATGGGCGATGTGCTACATACTTTGCCCGCTTTAACGGATGCGCAAAACGCTCTGCCTGATATTACTTTTGATTGGGTGGTGGAAGAGAATTTTGCCGAAATTCCGCGCTGGCATGGGGCGGTTAAGCGTGTTATTCCCATTGCTTTACGGCGTTGGCGTAAGCAGCCTTTTTCAGCCGAAACACAACAAGCCTGGAAAAGCTACCGTGCTTTATTGCAAGAAAATCAATATGATGCTGTGATTGATGCGCAAGGACTGGTAAAAAGCGCATTCTTTGCTACCCGTTTGGCAAAAGGCACAAAATACGGCTACAATCGCCAATGTGCCCGTGAGCGATTGGCCTCATTTTTTTACGATCGTAGGTTTTATGTGGCTTACCAACAACATGCGGTGGAACGCATTCGACAGCTTTTTTCCCTTAGTTTAGGCTATGAGTTGTCTCAAACGCAGGGGGATTATGGCATTGCTCGACATTTTACCAACCATGCTGTAGAAAAGCCTTATATCGTGTTTATTCACGCTACCACGCGTGCCGATAAACACTGGCTTGAGGACGAATGGAAAAAAACAGCGGAAAAACTGACCGCACTTTTTGATGTGGAAATTCGTCTTCCTTGGGGAAATGAACAAGAACACCTGCGAGCGCAACGGATTGCGGATGGTTTGGATAAAACCACGGTGTTGCCGAAATTAACGCTCACCGAACTTGCTGATCAAATTGCCAACGCCAAGGCTGTGATTTCTGTAGATACCGGCCTTGCCCATCTCACCGCCGCGTTAGATAAGCCGAATATCACCCTATACGGCGCTACGGATCCAAAATTGATCGGCACTTATGGAAAAAATCAGATATATATAAAACGCGAGAGCATGAATTTAATTCGGTCGGAAGAGGTTCTAGAGCTATTTATGAATAAAACGATAATGATATAATATTTGATTGTATAACAATAAGTTGTTAAAATTGTTTAGAATGTAAATGAAATATTTATACATTGCATTATTTATAAATAACCAATCAAAAGGAATTCTCAAATGAAAACATTTAATTTACTGCTAGCCGTATTCGGTTCTGTCGGTTTAGTCGCATGCTCCAGTGGTGGAAATTCAAGCTCGTGGGAAGCTGCCAAAAAATTGTCAGAGCAAAGCCTATTGTACTCGCAAACCGGCACATATCCAACAGACGATGCTACAAGCAACGGGCCGGTTCAAGGGATGGCTTATCAATTTAGTAGCGGTAGTGCAGCAAATAAAATCGCTAATGCCAAAGTGATTACATTACGCAGCGATAAAAAAGAAGTACTTAATGTGGAAGGGGAATCGATTGATTTGGCTCCGGATGGGTTAAAACCAGGGTTTACATTTACTGACAATGCTAACGGCACAAGTTTGATTGCCGGAACTTTTGTGAATTATGTTGACTATTCACCAAATGTTCAAGCAGGGATTTATCAAAACGACAACACTACTTATGTTTTCACGCAAGGCACATTAACGCCGCCTAAAAGCATGCCCACATCCGGTCGGGCCTTATACACGGGGCTTTCTAGCTATCATGTGACTAACGCTACATTAAACGAGAAAATAAATGCAGCGAAGACACCGCCGAAATGGGATATGCACGGTGTAATGCTTACTGCGGACTTTGGACGAAAAACATTGGTCGGCAATATTCTGACGACTGATGCCTACGGTAGGGATGTTACAAGTGCTGAAATTGATGCCAAAATTTCCGGCAACACTTTCAGCGGTGAGAAAAACGGAACTAAAAACCAAGGTGCATTTTTCGGGCAAGATGCGAATGAGATTGGTGGTATCTATATAAATGAAAACAAAGGATTTGCCGGTGCGTTTGTAGCCAAATCTAACTGGCAATAACCGTTAAACTTGCCTGTTTTGTAAAAGTGCGGTCTGCTTTCAGCCTGTTTTTAAATTTAGAAAAACGCTGAAAATATTCACCGCACTTTTTGCTCTATGGTACCTAGCGCTTAAACATTAAGGATAAACCGTTCCGGTTTTAACAAATTTAAATGTTACCGCATATTTCTATCCTCACGGTGCTTTTTCTTCCTGAACATTGGGTTGATATCGTTGTCCAGTTTCTATCTTTAAAAAACTTCGTATTCCCTTATATTCAGGGAAAGGAACTAGGTTGATAATTTCAATTTCATAATCCGTATTATCCTCAAAATGATAACAAGCTAATTCTCTAGGTTTGCTGTAGCCATTCAAAGCTTTGAGCTTTATTTCTTGACCATTGATTTCAAATGGATAGCTGATCTCTTGCGCTTCCATCATGTAAACATCTTGCTCTATAAATAAAACACTATTGTAATAAACGCGCACATGCAAATGCGGCTTATCTTTTTTGCCTAAATCAAATTCTGCATCTGATTTTTTGTGATATTCAGTCCGATACTTTTCTTTAAAATCTTTCAGTTTCTCATCAATTGCCTGTTCTTCAAGCCCTAAACCGAAACAGTGATAGAATTTTCCGGAATGGTTATGATAGTGAATCCGCTTAGTATTTAATGTAGTAATATCAAAGGGTTCCCAATATCTTCGAAAATGCAACCGTCTTTCCTCCCACTCTTCTTCCGTATAATTAATCGGCGGACCAAAGCGTTCAAGGGGAAGTTTCAGGACAAAGAAAAATTTTATATAAACGAGGAAGGATAGTATTAATAGTATAAGCATACTGCAAATTTTATGTTTTTTTACAAACTCAATCACCCTAACCTCCAATAAATTACTTTTTTAATAACAATACAATCATATATTGCTCGTTCTAATTCATCAATATCGCTAAACTGACGGGAATAAAAATATTCCGATTTCAACGTGCTAAAAAGCTCTCTATCACCGCATTGTCATAGCCATTCCCCTGCCGACTCATACTTGGTATGGCATAAGGCGAACCGTCCTCGTGAATTAACATCTCCCGCCAACAGGCAAGTCCGTAAAGATAGCCTTGGTCGGTGTGATATTTAAATTCAATTAAATAATGTTTGCCCATAAAAATCTGCACCTTAATAGTTGGTTTGGTGCCCAACATTTGGGGTGCAGATCACTTTTTTACATAAAATATAAGCCCTGTCGAAACAGGGCTTAAATTATAATTTAATAAAGGATTACCACAAGTAGGATACGCTTGCACCAGCTCCTGTATCACCACGAGTATTGGTACTACCGAGTAAACGAACCTGCACTTTACCGTTATCGGAAATGCGGGACACTCCCAATGCTACTGCAGATTCACCACGATAATGACCTGAACCCAAGCTAACCTGTGTTTTACCAGGAATATATACTTGGCCTAAAGAGGCTGCCGCATATGCGCCTGCAACACCGGCACGGAGTTTATTATCCATTTTGTGAACATCACCGCGCAATTGGTTAATCGCTTTGGTGTTGTTCTCAACCGCTTTATTGGTTTGATACAACTGGCTACCGTTAACTGCATCGGTACTGGTTTCGGATATCACACCTGCAGCAACGTTTTGTACTTGACGCTCTGCTCCCGGTTTACCAACAGAAAGTACGGAAGTCGCACTTGTCGGTTTACCTGCCACGTGATTATCATTCAATCCGCCATACGTATAGGCATTATCATGAGTGCCTGCTGCAATATGCACGTTTGCCGCTTCGGATTGTGCACCTAAAGCAACGCTTCCCGCACTAACTGCTCTCGCTCCCGCGCCAATAGCCAAACCACCTACTGCAGTTTTCTCTACCAGTGCTTGATAACCGATTGCTGTAGAATATGCTGCTTCTGCATTAGAATCTTCTTCACTAGTGCCATCTTTAATAGATTGAACAACACCATCATTGGTATGGAAGAATTTAATACCTTGCTCATTCATATTCTTAATCGCAGAGAAGATACCGTTACGTTCATAAGTACCTTTACCATCCACATTATAGGTTCTTAATGCCGCACGTCCTGCTGATGTCATCGTACCGTTAGCGTTCACATAAGGGTTGCCATTCGGATCAGTACCATAAATAATATTATTTACTTGAGCCGCATTCTGTGCTTGTGTAGCCAAATCACCTACGTTCACTGCATTTTGTAGAACAGACGGATCGATCTTACCATCAATAATACCTTGCTCAATTTGAACGGTAGTCATTGGTTTACCGGTAACAGGATCTATCGGTAACCCACTTGCCATACCCGTAATCGGAGTATTAGCCATTTGTGCGCCGGCCTTATTAATGTGTGGGCCATTGCCTTTAATATTTACCGCATCAGTAGATACATTTTCCACCGAAATAGACTTATTCAATGATACATCAACTCCATTAGGTGTCGCCTTAGTGGTAATATTTTTGTTGTCGCCATTTACCGCTACACTATCACCTAGTTTTTTGACACCTGTTGTGCCACTATCTGCAGTGAAAGTGAGACCTTTGGTATTCACGGCATTTTTCGCTGCGACACCATCGGCAATATCAGCCTTAGCTTGTTGTGATAAATCAACTGCGTAATTTGTTACACCTGTCGCACTACGTGGACCTGCTGTGACATTAACCATACTAGAACCGCTTACAGTTGTTTTTTCTGCATGTACAGTATAGATATTTTGTCCTTTCGAGCCTTTAGATACATCAACCGCCACATTGTTACCAGCTTTAACTTCAACTTTTGCAGCATCTACCCCTGCTCGAAGGTTTTGCACCGCCACATTAGTCGCGTGCAACTGACTACCATTAACAGCATCTTTGCTATTTGCATTAACCGCACCCGGTGCAACATTAGAAATCACTTTATTATTAGCATTTAAGCCGTCCTTGCTAATATAAGAGTTTCCACCAACTTCTACACCGTTATCGCCTAATACAACTTTGTTGGCTCCTTTTCCTGCAGTTACCTTATCAAAAGTTACATCTTTGGCAGTCGACACTGTAATATTATTGCCATTACGTGTGATATTGATGTTATCACCATTAACAAATTTAACCGTATCGCTTGCTTTTACCGGAGTAGCCACATCATTATTGGCTTGCAACTTAAAGGTTTGGTTTTGTAATGCGGTAATGTTACCTGCGTTAGTCGCTACTTTTGCCAAACTGTCTTTTGCTGCTTTCGTTAAGTCAACTTTATAAGTAGTGACATTATTCGCATCTTTTGGACCTGCCACGACAGTTACCGGAGAACCTGCTACATGTTCAACTTTAGTACCGTCCGCATTGACCGTATACACGGCATGACCATCAGCTGCAGTAGTGTTAGCTACAGTTACATTCTTACCGGCCTTCACTTCGGTTTTCGCAGCCGCCGCTGCTTTTTTCACGTCACCGATATTCGCCGCATTGCTATCAACTGTTCCGCCGCTTGCAACATTGGTGATTTGCTTACCGCCTGCATTAACACCACCGGTCTTCGTTATACTCGGACCACCATTAATGGTTAAACCATTATTATTTAAGGTGCTGTCGCCCGCTTTCACGCTGGTAAATGTCACATCGTCCTTAGTGGCTACTGTAATGACGCTACCGCTTTGAGTTGTCGTCAAGTTTTTACCTGCATCAACAGTGACTTTTCCGCCAGCGCTGATTTTCGCTGTCGTGGCGTTTTCTGCTTTGTTGTTAGCACTCGCTAGAGTGAAACTTGCCGCATTAATAGCTCCCGCCACCTGTTCTGCTGTAGCAAACGCATCTCCCTGTTTGCTTGGCGCAACTTTACCATTTGGTGCAGTCGATAAGGTTGCTGTGTTCACGGAATAGCTCACCGCAGGTACACCTGCATTGTTCACTACTCTTGCTGTCGTGCCGGTACCGTTAACAAAGTTTACTTTGTCTCCCGCACCTATTGCTTTAACCTTCGTGCCATTGCCTTGTAATTCCCAAGCACCCTTTTGCGCTACTTTCACTGCGTCTTGTACAGCTTTTAACTGTGCAAAGTTTACAGCGTCAAGATTATCACTGCCCGCCTTCACGTTAGTGATTTTCTCACCACCTGCATCAAGGCCTTTAGCACTGACTTTACCCGTAAAGGTCGGTGCATTTTTCATGCTAACCGTCACTTTAGTACCGGTGCCATCTTGTTCCACTTTTGTCGCTAAGTTAGCGGTTGACGTATTCGTCGCATTACCCGCTACAATTGAAACAGTTGAACCTAATGCATTGGTTTTCGCAGCGTTATTATCAGCATTCACTTTAAACCCTTGGGCTTTTAGTGTATGCAATTGACCGCCGTTTACTACTTGTTTGCTATTTGGAGCAATATTGCCGTCTTCTACACCGTCAATTTTGTTAGAATTACCATCAACAACTACATTACCCACTGTAGCTTTCGTGAATGTCGGGGTTTTAGTTAAACCTAACTCTACTACGTTTCCGGCTTTATTCAGTGTTAAGTTGTTTTCACCCGCTGCCAATTTCACGTCTTGCACCGCGGTGTTAGCCTTCGCCAAACTGTCTTTTGCCGCTTGCGTTAAGTCAACGTTATAAGTGGTGACATTATTGGCATCTTTTGGACCTGCCGTAACAGTTACCGGAGAACCTGCCACATGCTGTACTTTCGTGCCGTCCGCATTGACCGTATACACAGCATGACCATCAGCTGCAGTAGTGTTAGCTACAGTTACATTCGTACCGGCTTTCACTTCGGTTTTCGCAGCCGCTGCTACTTTTTTCACGTCACCGATATTCGCCGCATTGCTATCAACTGTTCCGCCGCTTGCAACATTGGTGATTTGTTTACCGCCTGCGTTAACACCACCGGTCTTCGTTATACTTGGACCACCATTAATAGTTAAACCATTATTATTTAAGGTGCTGTCGCCCGCTTTCACACTGGTAACAGTTAAGTCATCCTTAGTAGCAACGCTAATTTTTTTATCCATTTGGGTAATTTGGATGTTCTTGCCGGCATCGACAGTCACGGTATTTCCAGGTTTAACTGAGGCATTGGTAGTACCATTTACCTCACCGTTGCTTTTTGATGTGGTGATTGTAAAACCATCATTTAAATATTTAATGGCATCATGAACGGTATTCTTACCTGTACCGCCAATATTAGTTATCGTGATATTGCCTTTAGAATCCGCTTTATTTGGTGCAAATTGGGCATTGCCTCCTAAAATATTGACTGTACTTTGTCCGATATTCCCAATTACTTCTTGTGTCAAATATAATTGGCTACCGTTAATTGCATCTGTGCTAGTTGAGTCAATTCGTCCAGCTCCCACATTGGTAATTGTACGTTTTATTGTTCCCCCAACACTTACCGTTGCTCCCGGATTATTACCGGCAAAACCGCTATATTTGATTCCATTTACGGTAGCGTCGTTCGTTCCAACAACGGCAGCGGTAGCAGAACCATTACCTACGGCCACATCACCAGGATTAGCTCCGGCCGTTGCTCCTTGACCAATTGCTGTCGCTCCTTCAGTTTCTCCTGTCGCGCCCAAACCGATCACTGTTGAATTTTTTGCTTTCGCCGTTGCGGCTTGTCCGACAGCTGTTGCACCTTCTTTCGCGGCAGATGCTTGTTGACCTAACGCCGTTGTATTTTTATCTGCTGCGCTAGCACTTTGACCCACTGCAGTAGCATTGGCTTTAGTTGCATCAGTTGCATCACCACCTACAGCACTTTGACCTAAAGCTGTTGAATTTGCGCCATAAGCTTTAGCAGTATTACCATATGCAGAAGTATTCTCTTTTAATGCTAGTGAATCATGACCAACAGCCGTTGCATTGTTATTGTGCTCTTCAACACCGGTAGTATTAAGCCAAGCACCATAACCACCTGCGTTTGCATTATAACCGACAGCCACATTGCCTTCACCGGTGGTTTCGGCAAAAGTACCTACTGCCGTTGTCAACCATTTTCCAGCCCGAGCGTGGTTACCAATAGCCACTGCCGAACTGGCCATATCGCCATTATTTGCGATAGCCCCAGCGGCATAAGAGTCATAACCAATCGCAATACCGCCACTTCCTTTCGCACCGGAAGATACAGCATCATCACCCACCCCAATAGAAATTGCAGTTTTCTGATTATTGTCGTCAAACAGCATTGAACCTTTACCCATACGAATACTATAAGTAGCATCAACGCCGTTCTGTTTACCCATATAACCGAGACCGATAATACCTCGGTTGACATCTAAACGTCCGCCAAGAGTAAGGTTTCTGGCACCGTTACTTTGCGCATTACCATTGCTATCCTGGTTAGTGGTCAAACCGTTAAATTCCGGATCGCCGTAAAATAAGGTGCGGTTGGTTTGCGTGTTAGCATCATGCGGTGCATCGCTTTGAGAGATACAAGGGTTATACTGATCCGGTCTTCCGGTTAAATTGTTTAGATAATTCACACCTGAATT
This sequence comes from uncultured Mesocricetibacter sp., assembly GCA_905373425.1. GTDB lineage: Bacteria > Pseudomonadota > Gammaproteobacteria > Enterobacterales > Pasteurellaceae > CAJPST01. Next base: position 1,646 of record CAJPST010000035.1, on the reverse strand, counting down.
AAAATAACCCGGTTGCGGTTGAGCAGCCACACCACCGTTCACTACATAAACTTGCTTGTTGATAAGCGAATACATGCCCCCTTTGTTTGTATGATCGGAAATTGCTTGACAGTTCCCGTCTCGTCCGTCATTAATATAAATGCCCGGTGCAGCAACCGCCTGATTAGCTGATAACGCCATCCAAATCATGAATGTAAGACCGGTGATAGCAGTTTTAAGTACACCGCCAGCAACTGAGCTTCCGACAACATCGTTACTGCTTTGGGTAGATTTACCCTGGGCAGACGCGAATTCCGGCACAGCGACAAATACGCCAAGTGCTTTGTTAAAAATACTCTTATAAATATGGTTCATATAGTTTTCCTATTATTTACTGACAAATTGGAATATGGTTAGTAAGACGCCAATATGTTATTGATTACTCTATCGGTAAATTTTATTCGCTCAACAGTTAAAAAAATGGTTTACAAATAACATTAACCGATTAAGTAAAATCCAAATGGATCTTACAAAGGGTAACCAATACTGCATAATAGAAGAAAAAGCATCATAGGGTCAATATAAAAATAAAGAATTTCAAAATGATTTACATATCTTTACATTATATAAATTATTAAAATGAGGGGTATTAATGCATGAATCACAAGACTATTTCGGAGTCACTCATTCATCAGAAGTCGTCTATATTACCTAAATAAATAAGCAATTTTTTATGGAACGTTTCCTTAAGTATCAACTAATAAATATTTGTTAGTGCGGTCTAAATTTTAGCTATTTTTTCGACCGCACTTTCGTGCCTCACTCGAAGACGGCAAATTTAACGTTTATTTACTTTTTTAGTTGCATTGTTGTTCACTGCTGGGTCTGCAGGAGACTGCGGCTGGCTTTTTCTCACTTGGAAACCTTTGCCCTCCATACAGGCATCAAATTTCGCCTGATTTTGTGTCGCCTCACCTACTTCTGCCGTACATTCCCGTTCGGCTTGCGCCAATACCTGGTTCACTGCCTGTTGTGCCTTCGGATTGAAGCAGGCTTCAAACCTTGCAATATTGGCTGTTGGGTCACCGACTTCTTTTACACATACCTGTTTGACATGATTAAGTTGTTGTTGAATTGTTTCAGGTGACACAGGGCCTTGTTGTGCGCTTTGAGAACATGCCGTCAACATTACTACCAAAGCAGAAACCCCAAATAATTTTTTCATAATTGATCCTTTTTGAATGAATAAGCGAACACAGCTGTCCGTCCGCTTAGTTAGAACAATGCTTTATTAATTAGTTCAATAAATTACACATCATAAGTAGTAGATGCAGTATTACCGCCACGACCCGTCCAGTTGGTGTGGAAGAACTCACCACGTGGTTTGTCGGTACGTTCGTAAGTGTGTGCGCCGAAGTAGTCACGTTGCGCTTGCAAAAGATTTGCCGGCAAGCGGGCGGAAGTGTAGCCGTCTAAGAAGGTAATCGCAGATGCCATGCACGGCATTGGAATACCCACTTGAATCGATCTTGCCACCACTTTGCGCCATTCGCCCATGGCGTTTTCTAAAATGCCTTTGAAGTAGCTGTCGGAACCTAAGAAGATTAAATCTGGGTTCGCTTCATACGCATCGCGAATGTTGCCTAAGAAACGGCTGCGAATAATAC
>CAJPST010000034.1 GCA_905373425.1 uncultured Mesocricetibacter sp. | reverse complement strand
CTTTTATTATTGCCAACCTCTTTACCCTTTAAAAAAGTAGGGAAAGGGTGAATCATAATGAAAAGTATTGGAGAAAAATTATGTTTGGACCATTTAAACCGGCTCCTCATATTGCGGAGCTACCGGCTGACAAAATAGATTCCACTTATAAACGCTTACGTTGGCAAGTATTCGCAGGGATCTTTTTTGGTTATGCCGCTTATTATTTTGTACGCGCAAACTTTGACTTAGCACAACCAGGCTTAATTCAAGCCGGCTTATATTCTAAAGCGGAATTAGGGGTAATCGGCTCCGCCGCAGGTTTGGCTTATGGTTTATCCAAGTTTGTAATGGCCGGGATGTCCGACCGTTCTAATCCGCGTGTGTTCTTACCGTTTGGTTTATTGCTTTCCGGTCTTTGTATGACCATGATGGGTTTATTCCCATGGGCAACTTCCGGTATCACAATTATGTGGATCATGATTTTCTTAAACGGCTGGTTCCAAGGTATGGGTTGGCCTCCATGTGGTCGCACCATGGTACACTGGTGGTCTAAATCCGAACGTGGAACAATCGTATCTATTTGGAACACCGCGCACAATATCGGTGGTATGATGCCGGGCGCAATGGTGTTATTAGCCAGTGCGATTTTCTTTAGCACTCACGGTGTTGAAGCGCAAGCAAAAGACGTTTGGCAACAATCCCTTTACTATCCGGGTATTGCAGCAATGCTTTGTGCGATTCCTGTATATTTTGTAATGCGTGACACCCCACAATCTTGTGGTTTACCTTCCATTGAAAAATGGCGTAACGACTATCCGGATGACTATAACGAAAAAACCTATGAAAAGGACTTAACAACCAAAGAAATCTTCGTTACTTATGTATTGAAAAACAAATTGTTATGGTATATCGCGATTGCTAACGTATTCGTTTATTTAATCCGCTACGGCGTATTGAAATGGTCACCGGTTTACTTAAGCGAAGTGAAACACTTCAACATTAAAGGTACCGCTTGGGCATATACGATCTATGAATTGGCGGCAGTACCGGGCACATTATTATGTGGTTGGGTTTCTGACCATGTGTTCAAAGGGAAACGTGGTTTAACCGGTTTCATCTTCATGATCTTAACCACAGCTGCCGTTGCCGCTTACTGGATGAACCCAGCTACACCGGAAGCTGAGTTGGCAAATTATGCAGCATGGTATGAAAACCCATATCAATTAACCGACTTCATCTTAATGACCTTAATCGGTTTCTTAATCTACGGTCCGGTTATGCTTATCGGGTTACATGCTCTTGAACTTGCACCGAAAAAAGCGGCAGGTACCGCGGCAGGATTCACCGGCTTATTCGGTTACTTAGGTGGTACCGTGTCAGCCTCCGCCGTTATCGGTTGGGCAGCACAACACTACGGTTGGGACGGTGGTTTCTACGTCATGATCGGTGGTGGTGTTATCGCGGTGATCTTGCTCTTTATCGTGATGATCGAAGAAGGCAAACACAAAGCTAAATTAGGTGATACTTACGGCACCAAATAATTAATCAATCCAAAGGCGCAGGCTAAAGCTTGGCGCCTTTTTTGTTTAATTTTTAGTTGGGCAAATCAAAAAAACGCTCTCAAAATCAACCGCACTTTCAAGGAGAAAAGCTTATGAAATTATCGTCTATTGCTATTGGGTTAGGTTGTTTCCTCACCGCTATTTCGGTGTCGGCTAATCAAACTTGCGAGGAACCTTACCGTTCGGCATTGCCTGCCTACACTTATCAATTAAATAAAGTATTGGAGGTAAACGGTCGCCAAGGTATTACCACCGATGGTAAATATCTCTATGTTTCCGGCAGTAAAACCTTGGCAAAATATGATATGCAGGGCAAATTGATTGCTGAGAATAAAGATCCGTTTATCGGTTATCAAAAAGAAGCCAACCATATTGGCGATATCGATATTCATAATAACGAGCTGTATATCTCATCCGAATGGTTTGAAGATGGCGTAGGCAAGAATATTCAAATTGCAATTCACGATCCTGACACATTGGCACTAAAAAGAGCGGTGGATTTTAATCCCGAATCGGGCCAAGTCGAAGTTTCAGGCATTACGGTGGATAAGGTACATAACAGCGTTTGGATGGCTTCTTGGGTCGGCGAGGAAAGTGGGCGTTATCTTTATGAATATGATTTAACCAGCGGCAAATATAAACGTAAAGTGCATTTACAACCGGTGCCACAATGGATTCAAGGTGTATTAGCTCATAACGGACAACTTTATGTTACTGCCGATGATGGTACAGCCGATGAAAAAGAACCTGATCATATTTATCGGGTAGAAATTTCCGATAAAAACAATCAAGCCCGTGTGGTACTTGAAAAGACACTTGATGATATTAAAGACGTAGGTGAAGTGGAGGGACTTGCCATTAATCCACAAACCAAACAATTATTGGTACATGCTAATCGTGGCAAACAAATTGTACTGGGAATGCCTAAAGGATTTTATCCGGGGTACGATCGTGAAATTAGCGAAATCTTTTTTTACGATATGAAACCTCGATGTGAAAAATAACCTCAACAGGAGAGTTCTATGAAATTAAAATATTTAACCCTTGGATTAATTGCTGCAACAGTATCTATCGGTTGTGGTGCCAATCATCATAAAGGTTCCGATATGGATAAAATTATTATTGCTCACCGTGGTGCAAGCGGTTATTTACCGGAGCATACGTTGGAGTCCAAAGCTCTTGCCTTTGCTCAGCATGCGGATTATTTGGAACAAGACTTAGCAATGACAAAAGACGGTCGCTTAGTGGTGATTCATGACCACTTTTTAGACGGTTTAACCGATGTAGCCAAAAAATTCCCAAATCGTCATCGTAAAGATGGTCGTTACTACGTAATTGACTTCACCTTAGAAGAAATCCAAACCCTAGAAATGACGGAAAACTTTGAAACCAAAGATGGCAAACAAGTTGCTGTTTACCCGGGACGTTTCCCGCTTTGGAAATCTCATTTCAGAATCCATACTTTTGAAGATGAAATTGAATTCATTCAAGGTTTAGAAAAATCTACCGGTAAAAAAGTGGGGATTTACCCTGAAATCAAAGCGCCTTGGTTCCATCACCAAAATGGCAAAGACATTGCAGTTGAAACGCTTAAAGTGTTGAAAAAATACGGTTACGATAAGAAAACCGACATGGTTTACTTACAAACCTTCGATTTCAATGAACTAAAACGTATCAAAACTGAATTGTTACCAAAAATGGGCATGGATGTAAAACTGGTTCAGTTAGTGGCATACACCGATTGGCATGAAACCGAAGAAAAAGATGCGAAAGGCAAATGGGTGAACTATGACTACGATTGGATGTTCAAACCGGGTGCGATGGCTGAAGTGACTAAATATGCCGATGGTGTTGGGCCAGGTTGGTATATGTTAATTGACAAAGAAAAATCCAAACCGGGACAAATTGAATATACGCCTTTAGTGAAAGAATTGGCGCAATATAAGGTTGAATTGCACCCATATACCGTGCGTAAAGATGCGTTGCCTGAGTTCTTTACTGATGTGAATCAAATGTACGACGCGTTGCTCAATAAATCCGGCGCTACCGGTGTGTTTACCGACTTCCCTGACACCGGCGTGGAATTTTTGAAAAAACAGAAATAATTCAAGATTGAATGAAGCAATGAAAAGAACGGCTCCATAAGATTCGTTCTTTTTTATGAAAAATCGACCGCACTTCTAAAAAGTGCGGTCGATTTTTCAGCCGTTTTTTAGTGTTTCCTGCCGATTATCTTCCTGAATTCGTTGACGGAAACGCCCGGCGGCTAAATGATAGAACGGTTTAGGATTGAATTGGCGCGAAACAAAACTTGCCACAATACAAGCAATCAATGACCAAATCAGAACCGGTTGGCTACCGGTCATTTCCATCACAACTACACTTGCAGTCACCGGTGACTGAGTCGCTCCCGCCAGAAATGCCGCCATACACAATAACACCAGTAAACGCGAATCAATAAGCTCCCCGGTAAAAGAAGCAATTTGCGAACCGATGCCCGCTCCGATAGTTAATGCAGGCGTAAAAATCCCACCGGCAATGCCTGTCCAATAAGTTGCGACAGTCGCCGCCAGTTTCGCAATACCAACGCTTTGCGGCTGCAAAATTTCACCGTCTAACGCGTGCGCCACCACTTCATAGCCGGTACCATAAGTCTGCCCCTGCGTATAAGTACCTAACCCGGCCAACAGCAATCCAAGCATAAATGCCACATAAACCGGATGACGACGAATCCAACCGCGTATTTGTGGTGGACTAACACCGGCAATGCCTTTAGCCAACAAGCGAGCGAAAATTCCCCCGCTCAATCCGCAGATAACGCCACATACCAAGACCCACAAAAAAATATTAGCAGCATCAGTTTCACCTTGATATTGCGGAAAATACGGATTATTCCCCTGCATTGCAACCAAAATAAACCCTGCGGCCAACACACCTAGCAGAACCCGTCGTTCCCAACGTAACAAGACACCACGTCCCAATTCCTCAATAGCGAAAATCACGCCCGCCAATGGAGCGTTAAATGCAGCCGCCAAACCACCACCTGCCCCAGCCGCCATTAACTCATTGGCACTTAATCCTTTAAAAGCAAAATTGCGTTTTCGACATAAATTTCCCCATGCCAACATTACCGCCGCACCAACCTGCACGGAAGGCCCTTCCCGCCCAACTGATGCTCCAATCAGCATTGCTAAAAAAGTTAGCGGAATTTTCCATAATGTCTGCCAAAATTCCACTAATCGGTTTTTATTCGCACCATGCGATAAACTCATGGCAGCGATCACCTGAGGAATCCCGCTCCCTGCGACATAAGGGGTAAATTTTGCCGTAAACCAAGCCAACCCTGCCAAGGCCGATGGCAATATAAACCACACCGCCAACGGATAATGCGCCGACCAATGGGCATTCCATTCCAATCCCAAATCTGCTATCTTGGCAAAACCGAGAGAAAACAACGCAACTAATGCAGCACCAATAAATAAACAGGAAAACTCCACCGTTTTGCGAGAAAAACGGTTAGTTTGGCGTAATTTCTTATGTAAAAAACGACGGATATTCAGCTTTATAATTCGAGTTACAGACATAAAAAACAGTCAGGTCAAAAATTTTTCAGCATTATAAATCCAAAGTGCCAATTTGCAAAAAACATAAAGTTCGAGCTAAAAAGGATATTTTCTAATGCCGGCAATCCAAAGGTGAAAAATAGCTGTCTTTTATCACTTTTGGCGATAGATTTGATATTTTTAATGCATTTAAAATCATTTATAGCATTCAAATTATCCTTCTTTTTTATCTTCTACAGTGACCGATGTTAGTCTTGCCAATCGAGGTGACAACCAGTTTTTCCAGTCATCCATTAACGAATACACCACCGGCACAAAAATTAAACTTAATAGCGTCGAGGCAATTAAACCGCAAATTACGGCGACTGCCATTGATGCACGAAATGTTGCGCTCGAACCGCTAGCAAACACGGCCGGTATCATTCCGGCAACCATCGCGATAGTGGTCATTAAAATTGGGCGGACACGCTCCGAGCCTGATTGAATCAGGGCAGTGAATCGCTCTATGCCTTGTATCCGTTTTTCAATCACGAAATCCACCAATAAAATTGAGTTTTTAGTCACAATACCCATTAACATCAAAATGCCTATCACAGACGACATATCCAACGCCGCCCCATATAGCCACAAGCCTGCCACTGCGCCACCAATGGAAAGCGGAAGTGCGGTTAAAATAGTGAGCGGTTGCAAAAAGTCTTTAAACAGCAAAACCAGTACCATCATGACCATCAACACACCAAAAACCATCGCCAAGCCAAATTGGGTAAACATTTCATCCATATATTCCGCATCACCGTAATTCGGCATTCGCACTCCTTCAGGCAAGTTTTGTAAAATCGGCAGTTCATTTACTTCCGCCAATGCGGTACCGATGGTTTGCCCAAGAGCAAGATCCGCCTCTACGGCAATACGACGTTCACGATCAAAACGCTCTAAACCGGCGGAACCCGAACCGAACGAAATATCAGCCACTGTGCTTAACACCACGGTACCTCTATTACCGGACGGAACATGTAAATGTTTAAGTTGATCGAGATTATTACGGTCTTGCTCGCTAAGCGTCACGCGAATCGGCACTTGACGATCAGAAAATGTAAAGCGTGCTGCATTGCCATCCACATCACCTACCGTTGCAATTCGCAGTAAATTTCCGATCGCTTGTGATGTTACACCCGCTTTGGCCGCTTCATGTTCCCGCAATTTAATTTGCAATTCGGGCTTGGTCAACGGTGCATTCACTTGTACGTTCTCAACTGATTTTAAGCCTTGCATTTGTTGTTTTAATTGTTGGCTTGCCAGTAACAATTTTTCAGGATCGTTGCCCGTAAGCAAAATAGACACATCCCTTGCTGCCATTTCATTACGGAAGGCAAAACGAATATCGCTCAATTTTGCCAATTCACCGCGCAATTTATCTTCAAACTCTTTTTGCGTGATACTGCGTTGGTTATATGGTTTTAAGCGAATCAGGATCTCGCCTTTATTGATTTCACTCACACCCGCGGTAATAAACACTAAATCCACTTCGTCAAACTCACGCAAAGTGCGGTCTATTTTTCGCAAGATTTCATCAGTTTGCTGCATACGGCTGCTTGGTGGTAAGGTTACATCAATCTGGCTCATCCCTATATCACCTTTAGGTACAAAGCCGGTTGGCAACAAAGGAATAATCATCACAGAAACCAATAAAATTGCAGAGCCAATCAATAACGTGGTTTTACGAAAGTGCAACGCTTTTTCAAGCAATGCCAAATAACGCTGTTTAAGCCTGCTTGGCGACTGTTCTTTTATTTGATGATCTTGCGGTTGCAATAAATATGCTGCCAATAATGGCGTAGCTAAACGAGCTACTAACAAAGAGGATAACACCGCAGCCGATACCGTAACGCCAAACTGGTTAAAATATTGCCCTACCATTCCATCAATAAAACTCACGGGTAAGAACACTGCTACAATACAAGCGGTAATTGCGACTACGGCCAAACCAATGGCATCCGCTCCGTCTAATGCGGCACGATAAGGACGTTTACCTTGGTGTAAATGTCGCTCAATATTTTCAATTTCCACAATAGCATCGTCCACCAAAATCCCAATCACTAAGGTAATCGCAAGTAAGGAAATGCTATTGAGCGTATAGCCGAAAAGATACATCACGGCGAACGTCGGCATAATCGACAACGGCAAGGCAATCGCTGCCACCAAAGTTGCTCGCCAGTTACGCAAGAAAAGCCATACCACCAATACCGTTAAAACCGCCCCTTCTATTAAGGTTGTAATGGCAATATCGTAGTTTTCTTTGGTGGTATTTACCGAGTTATAAACTTCAGTAATACGAATATTAGGATATTGTGCTACCAGCTGTTGTAAGCCTTCTTCCACGCCTTTTGCCACTACCGTATCGCTCGAACCTTTGGCTCGATAAACCTGAAAACCCAATACCTCTCGACCGTTTAATCTCGCACGACTACGCACTTCTGCGTGACTGTCAGTAATAGTCGCAATCTCCGATAATTTCACTTTTCGACCATCTGTCAGAGCTATCGGCAGATCGGCTAAAGCTTGCAGATCTATTTGATTACCTAGTACGCGGATTGATTGCTCTTGTCCGAATAATTCCGTTCGACCTGCCGGCACGTTGATATTAGTTTGTGCCAGTTGTGAACTGATTTGGTCTGCGCTAACGCCTAATACATTGAGTTTATCGGCATGCAATGCCACACGAACCTCGCGCTTTTCACCACCTAAACGTTTTACTTGTTGCACTCCATTAAGCGCTAATAGTTGGCGTTGAATCGTATCATCAATAAACCACACCAGCTCAGTTTGAGTCATATTCGGCGCCTGTACTACGTAATAACCTAAAGCTCCGCCTTCGGTATCTAATCGCTCCACAATCGGGTTAGTGATGTTACTTGGCAAATCATCACGAATTTGCGTAATGGCATTTCGCACATCATTAACCGCACGATCGGTGTCCGTTTCCAAACGGAATTCTACCGTCGTCACCGAACTCCCCTCAATGATAGAGGAGGAAATATGTCGCACTCCCGCCATACCGGCCACGGCATCTTCCACTCGCCGAGTCACGCTATTTTCTAACTCATCGGGCGACGCACCTGATTGGTCCACAGTGATAGTCACCACCGGAAAAGCCACATTCGGATCAGCATTAATCGGTAATTTTTGAAACGAAAAAATACCGAACATCGTTAGTACAAAAAACAACACGATAGTTGGAATCGGACTCCGAATTGCCCAGGAAGAGATATTCAACTTCATTATTTGGCTCGACCTTCTTACTCTGCTTGCTTATTCTAAAATCGGTTCAATCACATCACCTTCATCCACAAAAACCCCGGCTTGTTTAATCACCTGCTCGCCTGTTTGCAAACCTGTCAAAATTTCTACCGCACTTTGGTGCATCACACCTAGGGTGATGGCTCGCTTTTCCACTTTATTTTGCAAATTTACTACTTTGGTAAATGCTTGGCCTTGGTTGTCAAAACTCACTGCAGAAAAAGGAATACTCACCGCTACCGCTTTTGGTGCAAGATGAAGCTTAACGGCAACATCCGTGCCAATTGCCGTTTTTACCGGTTTAATAACCAACGGCTCAGTAGGTTGAATACGAATTTTTGCCAAACGACTAGCTGCATCAATTTCAGGTGAAATCAAACGTAACGTACCGGTCAAAAGCTCAGCGCCAAGTTGAAAATCAGCGTTTAACCCCGTTCTAAGGAGAGCGACTTCATCACGATTAACTTCCGATAAAATTTCCAATTCGCCATTTTTCGCCAAATGAAAAAGTGCCTCATCCTTCGTTAGCGAACCGCTTTCCACTGTACGTTGAGTAATCAACCCGCTTGCAGGGGCGACCACTTGAGCTTTAGTGCGTTGATGACGATTATCATTGAGCTGTGCTTGTAATTGTACGATTTCCGCTTTGGCAGCTTGTACCGCCGCTTTGGCGGTTTGGGCTTTTACTTTTTGCTGATCTAACTCCATGCGGCTCACAGATTCACTTTGCATTAAGGTTTGGTAACGTTTTAATGTAGCCTCAGCTTCTCGCAAGGTGGCTTCTTGAGCAATTAAGTTTGCTTTTGCACGGTTTAATGCCGCTTCATTTTGCGCTAATTGCGATTGCACGCTGCTGTGTTCCAATTCTGCCAACACTTGCCCTTTTTCCACCCAATCACCGATTTCCGCTTTTACTTCTAACACTTGCAAACCTTGTAATGGCGTACTGATAGCTACATCCTCTTTCGCCACTACATTGCCCGATAAAGTTAAGGTTCGTATCCATTCATCACTTTTTGCTTGCACCACACTTACTTTCATTTGTGAAACTTGTTCTTGTGCTTCCTGTTCTGAACAAGCTGTTAAAACAAAACTGCTTATTCCGAGCCATAAAATCAATTTCAGCTTCATTTTTAGTCCTAAAAATAATTAAATCTCTGCTCAGTTTAGTCCTAAAAAGAACCAAAATCAAGTAAACTTTAAGACTATTTTCTATCTTTATTTTAATTAAAATGCTAAAATAACCCCGCCTAAATACTAAGGAATAAAAATGAACAACTTTGATTTACTGGGAAACCACATCGGCGAGATGTGCGATGTTATGGACGTTTGGATCGCTAAACTGGGTTATAGCTATAACCATTTCGCTGTGTTATATAGCTTATCTAATGCCGAAAACGGACAATGTACGCAAAAGCAAATTTGCGATGAATGGTATTTGCCGAAACAGACGGTATTTAACATTTGCAAAGAATATCGTGAAAAAGGCTGGCTCGAATTCCACGAAAGTCCACATGATAAACGTGAACGAATAATGCGTTTAACCGAAGTGGGAAAACAACATGCCGAACCGGCTTATCAAGCTACCACGGAGATGTTCAAACGTACGTTTAAAGCCTTTGGTAAACAAAAAACCAGTCAACTTTTTGCACTGATGGCAGAGTTTAATCAGGTGTGTAAGAAAGAAATTGATAATTTTGAAATAAAATAAACATAATTCGTGAAAACATTGATTTTTTTGACCGCACTTTAGCGTAGCCAACTTTCATCCAACTGCGGATTCCGCCGAAAGGCTTTGCCATGCTCATCAATCACCGCGTGCCATTCTTGAGCGGTTTTCAATGAAATGTTCGCCATTAAAGGCATACATTCCGTACGCAAAGCAGTGTAACTTTGCGCTTGGCTTAAACCAAGACGATTAAACAAACGCAGAGCATATTGATCGGCAATAAACATTTTTCGATCAAATAAATACAATAACATCGCATCTGCGGTTTCCTGCCCGACACCTTTTAGCTCAAGCAGATTTTGCCGTAAGGTTTCGGTCGGAACGGACTCAAAAACGCTCAAATCACCACCTTGGTCGGCAAACCACCTCATTTGATGTTTGATGTATGCACTTTTTTGCTTATAAAATCCCGCAGGGCGAATTCTGCATTGCAACTCTTCGTCAGATACTGCCAACAGCTGCTCAAGCGTTAAAATTTCCTCCAGTTGGCACAACGCGTTGATAGCATTTTGCGCCGTAGTCTGCTGAATTAAAATCATCGACACCCAATCTGCCAGCCGATTCTCACTGTTCCACCAATTCTGCTCGCCATAATGGATACGCAGTTTTTCTAAAGTCTGTTCGATTTTATTGAGCATAGTTAATCCGTTATGTAAGGACGATTGGGAGATAAGATGGCATTATAAGGGAAAGATAGCGGGACTCAAAAGTGCGGTCGTTTTTACAGGAGATTTAAGGTTGGCTTACAGCTGGCCATTGCCGACACCAACCTTTCTTTACCCACTACTCAACATCCACCGGTTTGACAATCTCGCTAGGATAACAACCCAACACTTTTAGATAACTACTCACCTGCTCCAGCTCTGTCAGTGCCGCTTGGGTGTCCGGATGATGAATATTAGCTTCGATTTCCAGATAAAACATTTCTTCCCAAGGTTTACCATAAATCGGGCGAGACTCCAATTTAGTCATTTTAATTTGATGTTTTTTAAATACTAACAACGCATCCACTAGTGCACCAGCCTGTTGCGAAGTGGTCATCAATAACAGAGTTTTAGTATGAATTTGAGGCGACACAGCCAATGCTTCGCGTGCAATTACGATAAAGCGGGTGATATTATTTGATTGGTTGGCTATATCAGTTTTCAATACGCGCAAACCATATAGATGTCCGCCATCCTCATTCCCCAATGCAGCAATATTCGGTTTATTTAAGCTTGCCACTAATTGCATCGCATGCGAACTGCTTTCACAATATTCAATATGCACTCGGTCAAGACTACGAATGAATCGACTACATTGTTGAATAACTTGTGGATGACTATATAAGGTATCAATTTGGCTGAGGTCGTCCTGCTCGTTGACCAATACGCAATGTTTTATCGGATATGCCAGTTCACCGACCAATGATAACTCTGTATGCTGCAACAAATCATACACCTCATTAATCGAACCTGAAGTCGTATTTTCTAGCGGTAGCACGCCGTAATCCGCTTTGCTGTTTGTCACTTTCTCAAAGATCTGCTCAAAAGAATTGCAACTTAATTCAATCAATTGCTCCTGGTAACGGGTCGCATAATTACGCGCCGCCAAATGGGAATAAGACCCCCGCTTGCCTAAGAATGCAATATGAATACTCTGTTCACGCTGTTCATTAAGTTTTTTTTGCAAATATACTTGTTGAGTTAGTACGGAGTCTTCAATGATCTTCTGGAAAATTTGCGTGATGTATTGCGGTTCTAACTGATAATTTTCATTTTCAGCAAATCGAATTAATTCCTGTAAAAGCTGCTGTTCGCGTTCCACATCACGCAATGGTTTTTGCGTAACTTCTTTGCTGCGTACCACATCAAAAGCCAGACGGTGTCTTTCGGACAATAATTTCAACAAACTACGATCGATTTGAGTAATTTGCTGACGAATTTCGGTTAAATCAAGCGCCATATGTTGTTCCCTAGAAAAATTGTTTTATTGTAGAGATGGTATCAGAAATTCTCAAACTGAAAAACGCATGAAAAACCGACCGCACTTTTTATAGTGCCGCGCGCAAGATACGCTCTACTGCCACATAATCAATATCATTACGTTCGCCCAACAATGGTGTCTTATGTTCAGCAAGTTTTTTCAATATTTGAGCAAATTTGCTGTCATCAATACCGTAATCCGATAATCGGGTTTTCATTCCCATTAACTCAAAAAATGCACGAGTATTATCAATTGCAAGGCGTACAGCTTCATCATCATTATTGCCACGATAATCCCATACTCGATGGGCAAACTGGATTAGCTTTTCCCGTTTGCCGGTTTTTTGGTGCTCCATCAACGCTGGTACAATAATAGCTAATGTCTGAGCGTGATCCAAACCGTATAATGCAGTTAATTCATGTCCAATAGCATGAGATGCCCAATCCTGCGGTACGCCTACACCAAGAATACCATTCAGCCCCATAGTCGCCGCCCACATAATATTAGCACGCGTGTTGTAATCATTCGGTTGTTCCAAGGCTTTCGGACCATCTTCAATCAGAGTAAGAAATACTCCTTCTGCAAACCTGTCTTGAATTTTAGCGTCTACCGGATAAGTCATATATTGCTCAAAGGTGTGCACAAAGGTATCAACTACGCCGTTAGCAATTTGGCGCGGAGGCAAAGAATAAGTTGTAGTCGGATCCAACACAGCAAATTGAGGTTTAAGTAACGATGAATAAAATGATAATTTATCCCGCGTTTCATAACGACTAATCACACCGACACCATTCATTTCAGACCCAGTGGCAGGCAATGTTAATACCACACCAATTGGTAACGCCCTCTTGATTTCAGCTTTATCTACGATAATCTGTTGCCACAAATCACCCTCAAAACCAACCGCACTTGCGATAAATTTGCAACCGTCCAATACCGAGCCGCCACCAACAGCAAGGATAAAATCAAGTTTCTCCTTTTTCACCAAATCTATTGCATTCAGCAATGTTTCATAAGCAGGATTAGGTTCAATGCCACTAAATTCAACATAATAATAACCTTGTAAAGCTTCAAGCACCTGAGCAAATACACCATTTTTCTTAATGCTTCCCCCTCCATAAGCCAGTAAAATCCGTGCATTCTTCGGAATATGGCGGTTAAGCATTTGAATCTGACCTTTACCGAAAATAATTTCTGTTGGGAGATGTAGAGTGAAATTAAGCATAAAAACTCCTTAAACAAAAAAGCTACACTTCATTGAAGTATAACTTTTTGTTGCTAATTAACAATTAGATAAGCACCTGGCTTGGCGCAATATAGCCCTGTGGTACTTTTTCTTTATCTTCGAAAGTAACAAATTCCCACGCCTGTTGATTTTCTAATAAAGCTCGTAGCAATTTATTATTCAAACCATGACCGGATTTATAGGCCTTAAAATCACCGATAATGTTATAGCCACACATAAACAAATCACCGATAGCATCTAGCATTTTATGGCGTACTAATTCGTCTTTAAAACGTAAACCATCTTCGTTTAATACGCGATAATTGTCCAATACAATGGCATTATCCAAACTTCCACCCAGCGCTAAGCCTTGCGATTGCAGATATTCAATATCTTTCATAAAAGCAAAGGTTCTTGCACGGCTGATTTGATGTACAAAATTCTGCGCGGAAAAATCCAAACGATATCCACTTACTTTTTTATTAATTGCCGGATGATTAAAATCAATGGTGAAGTCCAAACGGAAACCATTGTAAGGGGATAATTCCGCCCATTTATCACCTTCTTCTACACGAATTTTGCGCTTCACACGAATAAATTTCTTCGCGGCTTCCTGTTCTTCAATTCCTGCATCTAATAACAAATAAACAAATGGGCTAGCACTACCATCCATAATCGGAATTTCCGGTGCATTCACTTCAATAATAATGTTATCAATGCCTAAACCGGCCAATGCCGCATTTAAATGTTCAACTGTAGAAATACGCACACCCGCATCATTTACTAAACAGGTACAAAGCATCGTATCACGCACAGCCGTTGCATCCGCCTTAAAAACCACCGGCGGGTTTAAATCGGTACGACAGTAAATAATTCCGGTATTTGCTGCTGCCGGACGCAAGTGTAAAGTTACTTTATTGCCACTATGTAAACCGACACCTGTTACTTTAACACTTTGCTTTAATGTTCTTTGCTTGATCATATTTTTTCTCAATTTACGGTATAAATAAAATTTATACTCTAAA
>CAJPST010000033.1 GCA_905373425.1 uncultured Mesocricetibacter sp. | reverse complement strand
ATCTTTTTTTAATTGATTTTAGAAGTGATAAAATGCCGAAAAAATGTACTTTTAGTCTATTTTTAACTCGATTAATTATATTTTTCGACATATTTACTTGCATTCACTAATAAAAAGCGTATATTTAACCACCTCTAACGCGGGGTGGAGCAGCTTGGTAGCTCGTCGGGCTCATAACCCGAAGGCCGTCGGTTCAAATCCGGCCCCCGCAACCAAATTTAAAAAAGCGTTAATCTTCGGATTTAACGCTTTTTTGTTGCTTCACAATTTAATTTTCTATATTAAACTGTAAAACAAATAAGAAAGCCACCGCACTTTCACCTTATGGTAACCATGCGATGGCCTTTTTATCATCTCAATGACGACTAAGCCACAACTACTACATTGTCCGCTTTTTTACCGCGTTTATCGTCAACCACATCAAAAGTTACTTTTTGACCGTCTTTTAAGCTACGAAACCCGTCGCTTTTGATTGCAGAAAAGTGAACGAACACTTCTTCGCCGCTATCCGCTTGTAAAAAACCAAATCCTTTTGTATCGTTGAACCATTTGACGGTTCCGTTCATTTGTGACATTGTATGAATCCTAAAACTTTGTATAAATATTAAGATAACTAATAACGTGATGATTGTGATAAAACGCAATTACATAAATTATTTAGATACCCATTGATGCTTATGTAAGCGACGAACATAGTAGCAGCATATGAGAAAAATAACACGCTTTATTTTATAAATTTGAGAATTAATCAAAAAATAACAAAATACACCATAAAGTGCGGTCTATTTTCATCTTATTTTTGTGCAAGTTTATCCAACAGTTTTTGATGAATACCACCAAAACTGCCATTTGACATCACTAAAATATGATCTGTCGGCTGGGCTTCAGCAACAACCATATCAACCAAACGCTCTAAATTAGCCGTCCATTTTGCAGGTTGCAGGCATTTATTAGTTATATCCGATACGTCCCATGGAATATTATCTGGCTGTAATACGAATACATAATCGGCTCGAACTAATGAAGGTGCAATATCGTCTTTATGAATTCCCATTTTCATTGTATTAGAGCGAGGCTCAAGCACCGCAAGAATGCGTACTGAGCCTCCAATTTTATCGCGCAAGGCTGTGAGGGTTGCCTGAATTGCTTCTGGGTGGTGAGCAAAGTCATCGTACACCGTAATACCATTCACTTCGCCTTTTACCTCTAAGCGACGTTTAGCATTAATAAAAGTTGCCAATGCGGCACAGGCATTTTCGACACTTACTCCGGCATGATGTGCTGCTGCAATTGCCATCAAAGCATTGTGCATATTATGCTGCCCAACAATCGACCAATTCACTTCCGCTGTTTTTTCGCCTTTATGGAATACGGCGAAATGCGTGCAATCATTACTGATACGCTGCGCATACCATTCCTGCTCTTCACCTAAAAATTGTTTATGCGACCAACAGCCCATATCCAGTGTTTCTTTAACACTTTGCTCGGTTTTGTCGGAAAGTATCAATCCGCTGGACGGAATAGTACGAATCATGTGATGAAACTGACGCTGAATAGCTTTTAAATCATCAAAAATATCAGCATGATCAAAACTCAGATTATTGATAATTAAGGTTTTGGGATTGTAATGTACGAATTTAGAACGTTTATCGAAAAATGCCGTATCATATTCGTCCGCTTCAATTACGAAAAAATTACTCTCGCCTAAACGTGCGGACACACCAAAATTGCCAGCAATACCACCAATCAAAAAACTTGGTGACAAACCGTTTTGTTCCAAAATCCACGCTAACATTCCCGTTGTTGTCGTTTTTCCATGAGTCCCCGACACTGCCAACACCCAACGTTCACGCAGCACATTATCATGCAACCATTGCGGGCCCGATGTATAAGGCAATTGGTTATCCAATATATATTCTACACAAGGATTGCCACGCTTCATGGCATTTCCGACGATCACCATATCAGGCGCAGGCTGCAATTGTGATGTTTCAAAGTGCGGTATGATTTCGATGCCGTTTTCGGTTAAAAATGTCGACATCGGCGGATAAACGTTAATATCCGACCCGGTTACCCGATAACCCATTTGCTTAGCAATAATCGCTACACCGCCCATAAAAGTGCCACACACACCGAGAATATGAATATGTTTATTGTTCATTAACTTTTCTCTTTTGGTTTTCAGCCAATAATAAATAAATTTGTGAATAAGATCACATTATTAACTTTTATTTTATTATTGATAAAATTAAGTTGTTATAATAAATCAAGTTATTGATAGAGTAAAATTATTCATTAATTTAAGGAGAAAATAAAATGAAAACTCTGGGTGAATTTATTGTCGAAAAACAAGCGGAGTACCCTAATGCAAAAGGGGCGTTGACAGGGATTCTTTCATCCATTCGATTGGTTGCCAAACTAATTCATCGCGATATAAATCGAGCCGGTCTAACACAAGATATCCTCGGGAATGCCGGTAATGAAAATGTGCAGGGTGAAGCTCAGATGAAGCTTGATGTTTTCGCTAATGAGACTATGAAACGCGCATTAATGGCTCGTGAAGAAGTGGCAGGCTTTGCTTCCGAAGAGGAAGAAAATTTTGTTGCATTCGATACAGAACGCGGGCGCAATGCCAGATATGTCATTCTTACGGATCCATTAGACGGTTCTTCTAATATTGATGTCAATGTTTCCGTCGGTACGATTTTCTCCATTTATCGCCGTGTCTCGCCAATAGGCTCTCCGATTACTCTGGAAGATTTTATGCAACCGGGTAATCAACAGGTTGCTGCCGGCTATGTGGTTTACGGCTCTTCTACAATGTTAGTTTATACCACAGGAAATGGTGTAAACGGTTTTACTTACGATCCTTCACTAGGTTTATTTTGCCTTTCTCACGAGAATCTCCAAATTCCAAAAAACGGTAAAATTTATTCTATTAACGAAGGTCAATATCTCAAATTCCCGATGGGTGTCAAAAAATACCTCAAATATTGTCAAGAAGAAGATGCTGCTACCGGTCGCCCTTATACTTCGCGCTATATCGGCTCTTTAGTATCGGATTTTCATCGTAATATGTTAAAAGGTGGTATTTATATTTATCCGAACGCCACCAACTATCCGAACGGAAAGCTACGCTTACTCTATGAAGGCAACCCAATGGCGTTTTTAACCGAGCAAGCGGGCGGCGTTGCCACTGACGGCTATAACCGAATTTTAGACATAAAACCGACCGCACTTCATCAACGCTCACCGCTGTTTTTAGGTTCTAAAGAAATGGTGGAAAAGGCGCAGGAATTTATGCGGGAATATGCAGAAAGTTAAAGTAGCCGATTTAATAAAAATAAAAAATGCCTTCTCAATGAAGGCATTTTTTTATTGATACAGTACCACTCAACTATTCTTCTTCCGTAGCTTCCGAAAAACGTTCGATTCGAGCGCCTAAACCACGTAATTTTTCTTCGATCCGTTCATAACCACGATCAATATGGTAGATGCGATCCACAATGGTTGTACCTGAAGCAATACATCCTGCCAAAACCAAACTGACGGACGCACGTAAATCTGTAGCCATTACTTCGGCACCCGACAAATGTCCCACTCCATGACAAATTGCCGTATTCCCTTCAATTTCCGCTTTCGCGCCCATACGGATTAATTCTGGAATGTGCATAAAACGGTTTTCAAAAATTGTTTCAGTAATAACGCCTGTCCCTTCAGCAACCATATTTAACAAGGTAAACTGTGCCTGCATATCCGTAGGGAAACCAGGATAAGGCATAGTGCGAATAGTTACCGCTTTAGGTCGATTTCCCAGCATATCCAAAGTAATAGTGTCTTCCGTCACATCAACTTGTGCTCCGGCTTCACGTAGTTTATCGATTACGGCATCTAACGTATCAGGCTTAGTATTACGACAAACTATACGCCCCCCTGAAATTGCACCGGCAACCAAAAACGTTCCCGTTTCAATACGATCCGGAACGACGCTGTGTTCACAACCACCAAGACGTTCGACACCTTCAATAGTGATCGAATCCGTTCCCGCACCTTGGATATTAGCTCCCATTTTATTAAGGAAAATCGCTACATCTAAAATTTCCGGCTCACGCGCTGCATTTTCAATGATAGTAGTGCCTTTAGCTAAAGTCGCAGCGGTCATAATCGACAAAGTCGCACCTACGCTGACTTTTTCCATAACAATCCGCTGTCCGCTTAATCTTCCTTCAACAAAAGCCTTAACATAGCCGTCTTCCAGAACTATTTTCGCACCAAGGCGTTCCAAACCGCTAATATGTAAATCCACCGGACGAGCACCAATAGAACAACCTCCAGGTAATGAAACCTGTCCTTGTTTAAAACGTGCAACCAAAGGTGCTAATGCCCAAATAGAAGCACGCATGGTTTTTACCAAGTCATAAGGCGCAATGAAATGATCAATTTTTGATGCATCCAAATGCACACGACCTTGCTCGTCACGTTCAGCAACGACTCCTAATTGACGCAAAATTTTCAGTGTGGTTTCAATATCTTTGAGATCGGGAACATTACTTAGTAATACCGGTTCTTCAGCTAAAATTGCCGCAAATAAAATCGGTAGTGCCGCATTTTTTGCCCCTGAAATATCAACTGTGCCACTTAGACGTGATTGCCCATATACACGAAATTTTTGCATTTTATTGTCCTGCCGTTCGAATTAATTGATAACATTTAACATGCGTTCACGTTTCCACTTTTCCCGATTAAAAGTTTTAATAGTTAACGCATGAATTTCGCCTGTTGTAAAATAAGGCATCAACGGGGCATAAATCGTTTGTTGTTGTTTGACTTTTGGCATCGCCGCAATTTCATCACTTACTACAATCACACCGAAATGCGCATTTTCCCCCTGAGCATATACTTCTTCAAGATTCAAGTTTTCTTTTAAAATTCGCTCAATTTCACTCAGTTCCATTATATATTTCCGTTAGGTTTTATTTTATTAAAGAGTTAATCCGCTCTGTTAAGCCAAAAAGATCGGCTAAAGTTACTACTTGTGACGGTACATTTTCCAATCTAAGAGTTTTATTTTGTTGTTGTGTTTGACGACAGTATTCAAGCAAATTGCATAATAACGCAAAGCCGGCCGAATCAACCCGCTTAACTTGCGCCAAATCCCACAAAAGATGCTTATCCGCAATTTGCTTTTCAGATAAAAAAGTACGTTCCCGCCATGCTTTCCAAAGCGGCAACAACGTATCACGCGATAGCTCCCCGCTTAAAAGGAGAGCTATTCTATCATCATTCTGCACTGCCGACCATTTTAAATACTTTTCAGCTTGCATAATTATTTATTTAATGTAACGGGAACATTTGCTGCTTTTTGCACTTGCTCGGTTAATGCATCAATACCGTCTTTACGCAAAATACTGCTCCATTCCTGTTTTTTAGTATCCACCATGCTTACACCTTCGGCAGCCATATCATACACTTGCCATTTACCGTCCTTGCTGTTTTTACGCCAATAAAAATTCAGGTTAATCGGCGCTTGGTTACCACTTTGAATTACTTTTACGCGAATACTCACCTTGCTGTCGGAAACATCTTTCGGCTGTTCAATTTCAACTTTTTGATCTTTATACATCGTCAATGCTTGAGCATATGCCTGAACGATAAATTGATCGAATGCGGTAAAAAATTTATTGCGTTGTTCCGGCGTGGTAGTTTTGAAATGCTGTCCCAAAACCAAAGAACCTGCATAATTTACATGAACATAAGGCATTAAATCTTGACGCACAATATTTTTCAGATAATTCGGATCTTGCGTAATTTTAGCCTGATTAGCTTTAATATCACTGAATAACTTATCCGAAGCATTCTGCATCAATAGATAAGGATTATCGTTTGCCATCACGCTTTGCATAGCAAAAAGTGCGGTCGAAATGACAACGATTTTTGCAAACCAAGTTTTTAATGTAATTTTTAACATAGTGTTCTCCATTAAATTGTTCTTCCTAAGATCACTGAGTAACCGTCTCAGGGGTACTCTCTTGTTTTTTATCCTTATCGCCATATAAAAACTGTCCGATAAGATCCTCTAGCACCATTGCAGATTTGGTATCTACCACTTTACTACCCTCTTTCCACATTGGCGTTTCACCATCATCAAAACCAACACTTAGCGCAATATATTGCTCTCCTAACAGACCTGAAGTTTTAATCGATAAAGAGCTGTTATCGGGAATTTGATTATAGAATTCATCAATAGCAACTTCTACTTGTGGTAAGTAAGTTTTCGTATCTAATGAAATATTGGTCACCCGCCCGATAACAACCCCACCAACTTTTAATGGCGCACGCACTTTTAGTCCGCCAATATTGTCAAAAGTTGCATAAATTCTGTAAGATCTCGCCTCATCAAAGCCCTGTACGTTCGCCACTTTTAATCCCATAAAGATTAATGCAGCAATACCCAGCATTAAAAACAAGCCTACCCAAAATTCATATTTAATTGTTTGTCGCATAAAATTATCCTAAACTCGACCGCACTTTTAAAATCTTATCAACCCGCGCCGAACATCATAGCTGTCAGCACAAAGTCTAATCCCAATACAGTTAAAGAAGCGTGAACCACTGTTCTTGTAGTAGCCTGGCTGATACCTTCCGATGTCGGCACACAGTCA
The DNA here is from genome assembly GCA_905373425.1 of uncultured Mesocricetibacter sp. GTDB lineage: Bacteria > Pseudomonadota > Gammaproteobacteria > Enterobacterales > Pasteurellaceae > CAJPST01. The sequence continues at coordinate 7,792 of CAJPST010000033.1, read as the reverse complement.
TAACCATTAAATAACGCGATCCACACTACAGCAAAAGCAAATACCACACTCTTGATAAAACCATTTAGTAAATCACTTACATCCACGGCACTACGCATTGCTGACCAAAAATTACCGCCATCAACACCTTTCCAATCAACACCAACCAAATGACCGCCCCAAATGCCAATTGCAGTAAAAATTACGGCTAAAATAGGCATCGCGATAATTCCCGCCCAAAAGCGTGGTGCGATAACGCGACGCAGAGGATCAACCGCCATCATTTCTAGGCTAGAGAGCTGTTCGGTAGCTTTCATTAAGCCGATTTCTGCCGTCAGTGCCGAACCTGCTCGACCGGCAAATAACAACGCGGTCACAACAGGCCCTAATTCGCGCAATAAAGATAATGCCACCAGTTGTCCCAGACTGGTTTCAGCTGCAAAATCCACCAATATCACATAGCCTTGTAGCCCGAGCACCATTCCAATAAATAAGCCGGACAATAAAATAATCAGCAACGATTGCACACCCAAAACATACAATTGTTTGATTAATAAAGGGGTATGTTTTCTGACTTGCGGCCTACCAATTAGCGCGCCGAACAACATAAAACCTGCACGTCCCAACGCGCGCACCGATTTAATCGCATTATGACCAAAAGAAGAAATCAAATTTACAATCATTGCGCCCCCGAACCGAATAGATCTTGTACATAATCTTTGGCTGGATAATGAAAACGCACTGGGCCGTCTTCTTCACCATTGATAAATTGCACCACCTGCGGATCTTTGCTCTGTAACAATTGTTCCGCCGTTCCTTCCGCAATAATCCGTTTATCTGCAATAATATAGGCGTAATCAGCAATACTCAGCACTTCATGCACATCATGCGATACTACGATTGAAGTCAATTGCAAAGCTTCATTAAGCCGTTTGATCAGACTAATAATTACGCCCATGCTGATCGGATCCTGCCCCGTAAAAGGCTCGTCATACATAATTAAATCAGGATCTAAAGCAATTGTTCTCGCCAATGCAGCTCGACGGGCCATCCCTCCCGAAAGCTCTGACGGCATTAAATCCGCTGCACCACGTAACCCGACGGACTCCAGTTTCATCAACACCACTTGGCGAATCAATTCTTCCGGCAAACGGGTATGCTCACGAATCGGAAATGCTACGTTCTCAAAGGTTGAAATATCAGTGAATAACGCGCCAGACTGAAACAACATACCCATACGCTGGCGTACCTTATACAGCTCACTATTTGACATCCGGCAAATATCCTCGCCATCAAATAAGATTTCACCCTGCTCAGGATGAAGCTGCCCTCCGATAAGCTTCAGTAACGTTGTTTTACCGATTCCGGACGGCCCCATAATTGCCGTAATTTTGCCTTTTTGCACGCGTAAATTGAGATCATCGTAAATTACTCGTTCACCACGTTTAAATGTGAGATTGTTCACTTCAATCAGCGCATTCTCACTCATAAAATTCTTCCATTCGTTCTCTCTAAAAAATAAAAGCGGATATTCTCTCAAATCCGGCTAAATGTCAACTTTAGCAACCATTTGCCTCTATTTGACTGAATTTTAATCCAAATGTTCCCTCAATTACGGGATTTTTTCTGTTTTTATCACCGTGCTAAAAATAATTCCGTTACTTAATCTGGTGCGTAACTGTTCACCTTGCCGTATTTGCGTTATTTCCGTAATCGCCTTACCTTGCTCATTTTCAGCAATAGAATAACCGCGTGCCAGCACTTTCAACGGACTTAAACCGTCTAATTTAGCGCATAGACTTGCAAGTTGGTATTGTTTGACAGACAAATTCTTTTTCCAGCCCAAATTTAACCGCACTTTGAGCTGTTCCATCTGTTGTGCTTGGCGTTGTACGCGCAACGGTAGAGGATTTTTTGTTAAACGAAGAGAAAGTGCGGTCAGTTTTTCACCTGTTTTTTCAACCTTACGTCGCATTGCCGTATGCAAACGATATTCCAACTGTGTGATGTGCTGACGCTGCCCTCGTAGTTGTGCTTGCGGATGTTGATTTTGTAGTCGCAAGGCTAGCCGCTGTAATTGTTGATTTTTTCGCGTAAACAAACGATCCAGAGCCATTTCCAGCCGTTGTTGTTTGTAACTTAATTGCTGTAATAATTCGCCTTGATCACGACTAACTAACTCGGCAGCAGCTGATGGAGTGGGAGCTCGCACATCTGCAACAAAATCAGCAATGGTAACATCGGTTTCATGTCCTACCGCACTGATCACCGGTAGTGCGGAATTAAAAATCGCACGCGCCACCGTTTCCTCATTGAAACACCATAAATCTTCCAACGAACCGCCACCACGCCCAACAATCAATACATCAACTTCATTGCGTTGATTTGCTAATTCGATCATTTGCGCAATTTCTGCCGTCGCTTCTTTGCCTTGCACCGATGTAGGATAAATTACTACTTTTAAACTCGGATCACGACGTTGTAAAATATGCAAAATGTCCTGCAACGCTGCCCCGGTTTTAGATGTAATCACACCGACGGATTGACAAAAGTGCGGTATATTTTTTTTCAGGTTTTGCGCAAACAAGCCTTCTGCGGCTAATTTTAGCTTTAGTGCTTCAAACTGTTGCTGTAATAAACCTTCGCCGGCAGGGTGCATACTTTCAATAATTAATTGGTAATCACCACGCGGTTCGTACAAACTGACCGCCGCCCGTACCAACACCTGCATTCCGTTCTGAGGCTTAAATGTAACACGCAGATTTTTCATGCGAAACATTGCACAGCGAACCTGTGCATTTTCATCTTTCAGCGTCAGATACCAATGTCCCGATACGGGTTGGCTAAAATTAGAAATTTCCCCCATTAACCACACTAAGCCGAGTTGACCTTCTAAAATCACTCGTACAGACTGATTTAGTTGGCTGACAGAATAAATATTGTCATTCATTTAACAGCGCCCAGCCATCATCCAACCAATTACAAATGCTATCAAGCAATAACTCCATTGCGGTTTCAGCGTCTTCCGCCTGCGCTGCTAACTTTTCCAAATCGGCGAAAGTGACTGTCTCCCCGTCCGCAAGCCGTTTTAGCAATGTCGCCTCAAGTGGATTTAGTTCGTCTAACCATTCACCGTTAGCATAAATCTTTAGAGGATTTTCGGTATAGAGTAATTTGCAGTTATTATCCTGCTGTAACACAAAATTCTCTTCTAAAAGTGACCGCACTTCATCAGGATCAGCCACTTCGTCGCCTAGTAACAACTCATAACGACGGGCACTTACTGTATTTGCTACCGCTTGCTCAAATAATAGATCAAACTCTGGCGATTCAGCTAATGCGTCTAATAACTGACGTTTCATATTTTGAACCGAAGTGCGGTCTAATTTTCCGCTATTTTGCAACGATGGAGTTAATCTAAGAGGCAGGTAAAATTCAGTTAAATTAATATCGGGATTCTGATGACCAAAACATCTACTAACATTTTCCAATAAATCTGCTAAATTCGGATAGCGCAACCCGAAAGAAAAAGTTAAACAATCATCCTGTGCAACACCGTAATGAGATAAGCGAGACGGCACATAGAGCACATCACCCGGCGAAAGAATTTCATCAAAAATTATCTCACCCATATCATCAAAAATACGAATTGGCTGATTCGGTTTGAATTCTGTGCTTGGATCACACCATTTACCGAGCTGCCAACGGCGATGACCATACCCCTGCACTAGAAATACATCATACTCATCATAATGTCGTCCAACCGATCCTCCTTGAGGGGCATAAGACACCATAATGTCATCACGTTGCCATTGTGGGATAAAACCGAATGCTTGCCACATTTGCCCTAGCTCCGGCGACCATTGTTCCATATTTTGCACCAACACCGACCATTGTGCAGGCAAGCCTGAAAAATCCGATTTTGAGAGCGGTGAGGTTGTTAATTTCCAGTTGTCATCGGCATATTGTTTAATTAAGCGCGCCGTAACATCTTCATTTTGTGCTAATTCAATAATGTCTTGCGGCTCAAACTGTCCGACAATTTGCGGAAGCCCGTTTTTAATCAACAATGTTTTTTTCTGCCAATAGTCACGCAGAAAAGTTTCCGCTGTAATAGATTCGGGTAAACAAAATTTAATCATCGTTTTTGTGTTCCTTTTTAGTTTGTTTTTCAGCATCTTTTCTGGCCTGCAATTCCTGAGCTTGTTGTTCGGCACGTTTACGGCGGATTTCTTTTGGATCAGCAAGCAGCGGCCGATAGATTTCAACACGATCACCATCATTTAGCACATCGCTCAATTTAGCAGGGCGACTGAAAATACCCACTTTATTTTCTCGCAAATCAATCTCTGTAAATTGTTTCAAAATACCGGATTGTAAAATCGCTGTTTGAATGCTACATCCTTCCTCCACATCCAACCTCTTCAAGTAATAGTGTTCCGGTAAGGCATATGCTATTTCAATTTTAATTTGTGCCATTATAGACCTCTTTAGCTCGTTGCTTGAATGCATCAATCATCTTGTTTGTCAAATGAGTAAAAATCTTACCAAAAGCCATTCCAATCAGAGGGTTAGAAAATTCAAATTCTAAATATAGCGATATTTGACAGCATTGTTCATCAATAGGTTTAAAACACCATTCTCCGTGCAAAAATTTAAAAGGCCCATCAACCAACTGCATTTTAATGGAACTGTTTTCAGACATAGTATTTCGAGTGGTAAATTTATGGCTGATACCGGCTTTACTAATAGTTAATTCAGCTGTTTGTTGATGTTCTCCTTGAATAAGTGTTTGACTTGCGACGCATCCTGGCAAAAATTCGGGATAAGCCTGATAGTTATTCACTAATTGATACATTTGTTCCGCGCTGTATGCAACCAGTGATTTTTGATTGATAATCGGCATTTTAGCATTTTCTGAAAGAAATAATGCTACGCATTATAGCTTAAAAACTCATAAAAAATCGACCGCACTTTAAGCGGATAATTATCGAAAGGGGATTCATTAGAAAAATCATCATATTCCAACTAGATGAACAAAACAATATAAAACGAAATATTAGAAAATAATATAGCTATTAGTATAGCGGCTCTCATCAATTTATTAATTAGTATGCCTTAATTTAATTCAAAAAAAAATTGCAAGCCTTTCGACTTGCAATTTCTTGAATATAAACGGAAATATAAAATTAACGTTTGGAGTATTGTGGACGACGACGTGCTTTGTGTAAACCCACTTTTTTACGTTCAACGCGACGTGCGTCACGAGTAACGAAGCCGGCTGCACGAAGTGCAGGACGTAAGGTTTCATCGTATTCCATCAATGCACGGGTAATACCATGACGGATTGCACCCGCTTGACCGGAAATACCACCACCTTTAACAGTGATGTATAGGTCCAATTTATCAGTTAATTCAACCAATTCTAATGGTTGACGTACGATCATACGAGAAGTCTCGCGACCGAAATATACGTCTAATTCACGTTGGTTGATGGTGATCTTACCATTGCCCGGTTTGATAAATACACGAGCTGAAGAGCTTTTGCGGCGACCTGTGCCGTAGTTTTGATTCTCTGCCATATCCTAAAACCTCGTGATTAAATGTCTAATACTTGTGGTTGTTGTGCAGCGTGTTGGTGTTCAGCACCCGCATACACTTTTAATTTGCGGAACATTGCACGGCCTAATGGACCTTTCGGCAACATACCTTTAACCGCAATTTCAATCACTGCTTCAGGACGGCGCGCGATCATTTCTTTAAAAGTCGCTTGTTTGATACCACCTACATAGCCTGTGTGCCAGTAGTAAATTTTATCGCTTTCTTTGTTACCGGTTACAGCAACTTTGTCCGCGTTAATCACGATGATGTAATCACCAGTATCAACATGCGGAGTATATTCAGCTTTATGTTTACCACGAAGACGACGCGCTAGTTCAGTCGCCAAACGACCTAAAGTTTTACCTGTCGCATCTACTACATACCAGTCGCGTTTAACCGTTTCTGGTTTTGCTACAAAAGTTTTCATTAATTAATTACCAATATAAGAATATTAATACCCAGTGCTTAAAAAAGCACAACCAGTTATCTTAATCTTCACCCCTTCGAGTGCGATCTCGACAAAATAATGCGCGGTGGGAATCCGCCACATTCACAGGGTCGCAGAATTATACATAGTTTAATAGAAAAGAGCTAGTATTTTGTGTATAAAAAACCATCGTTGCTAAATGATACTAAACGCTATTTACCATCAACAAGAAAATGTAATGAAAAAAGTGAGACTATTTTTTAGCTTTGAATTTAAAGCAGAAATCATGAATCGGCAGGGAAATATTCAATTCAGAATATACTAAAAACATACGGGATTGTTGTTGGGTTATTTATATTTCAACTTATTGTTTCAAAAGGAATTATTCATTAGGTTGCCAGGAAACATATAAATACATGATCAAATCTCTGCAACCATCTGAATCGAGAATTTACATCAATGACGGGTACTTCGATGCCTTGTGGCGTACAAACAATATTAACGGATAGCTTATGAGCACCAGTTGCATAATTTTTAGTTATAACTAATGATTACAGCCTATTTCAAATAAAACTATCTGTTGGAGCCTATCGAATAAGTTAACCACATACAGTAGAATACTAGCTATTGTGGCGAGAAGGCGGCTTTATCAAATCTTAGCGGATTAAAGAACTACGTCAGAGCTAAGCAGCATAGCACTAATGCCGACATACTTATTCCTCGAACAAAAATTCCCACTATTTTTTGTTACATTGTGTATTGTTTTTCAAATACAACTCTCATATTCGTGATTTTTATATAAACGAAAACCAACCCGGAGAGATCGGATCAGTTAAGTATTGACTTTTTAAACTATTCGGTGAAAAAATTCAGCTATTAAACTAAGGGAGGCATATATGAAAAAATATCAACTAGTAATATATGGGCTGGTGGCTTTCCCTCTAATAGGTGGGACGGTTGAAAAAGGAGACGACACAAAAACTGGTATCGGTGTTGGTGCCAGTATCGGTATAGGCGTAGGAAGTAGTCTGTATCCAGCTATACACAAAACGGATATCAAACCGTTTTTCGCTCTTGATCTTTCACTCAATAATTTTTATATAGGATTAGGCGAAATAGGTTATAACCAACCGCTTAATGATAATCTTACGCTATCACTTTTTGTTAGTCCGTTTGATGGGTTTGCAGTTAAAGGTAAACATTTGCAAGATGGTTATCAAAGCATTCAGGAACGCAAAACTCAGCTTGCCATAGGCGGCAGATTAAGTTATGACTTAAACGGCTTGCCTGGGTTGACTGACACCCTTCTTCTATTAGAAGGAAACACAGGAAAACGCGGCATCAGCGGAGGCGTTATGTTAACTAGGAATTTTTCTCTAAGTCAGCAATTTGTTCTTTCCCCTTATATTGGTGCAAGCTATTATTCATCTAAATATACCGATTATTATTTCGGTATTAAAGAAGCAGAATTAGGCGGCAAAATCACTTCTGCTTATAAGGCCAAAGCAGCGCATGCCGCAAATGTCGGTATTAACGCCAATTATGCCTTCACCGATAATATTGGCATAGGACTATCCGTCGGTTGGGACAAATATTCAAAACAAGTTAAACACTCTCCGATCATAAAACGGGATTCGCAAATCACCTCAGCACTTAATATTCACTATACATTTTAGAAACTTACTAACAAACTGGTAGTTTTAGCACATTTTTATACGTAGTTTTTCTTTATAAGATAGAGTAAACACAAGAATTAATGTTAACATATCTTGGCTAACGATTTCC
>CAJPST010000032.1 GCA_905373425.1 uncultured Mesocricetibacter sp. | reverse complement strand
TTTGCCGAATTTACGTCCGGCAAAATAAGCTCCGCTATCCGCAGCCCAAACCAGTACGAATACGTACATCAACAAAATGAAACCATGATATTGATCAACTGCATATTGATTTAAACGTAGCAGTAATACGCCGATTAAAAACGGAATTAAGGTTAAAAAAGCAAAGATTAATTGTAATAAAACCGATTTCCCCCAGAGGACGGCAGATTTCGGATAAGAAATAACCTGTGATGTTACCAAAATCCACCAAACTACAGCTGCTAACAAAAGCGGTTCCGCATAACCTTCAAATACACGGCCTGCATTAAGATAATCGGCCTGACTGTAAATCCATAAAAACAAAAACGTGCCCGCTATTGCAGTAATAACAAAACGCCATACGTCTTGTTTCAAACGCGCAAATTGTGTCCACTCCCAAACACCAAGTGTTACTACTACTCCCAACGCAAGTGCAAAATAAAATGGGGAAAATAACAACAGTGCGGTTAATACAATAGCTATCAGGATAATTGCAGATATAATTCGTTCTTTCAGCAAAGGGATTACCTCTAAAAATTATTCACTTCCGCCAAAACGGCGATCGCGTTGTTGATATGCAAAAAGTGCATGATTAAATTCTTCTTCATCAAAATTCGGCCATAATACATCAGAAAAATATAATTCTGCGTAAGCAATTTGCCACAATAAAAAATTACTGATACGTAACTCTCCGCTTGTACGAATCAATAAATCCACCGGAGGTTGTTGTCGTGTGACCAGATTTTGTTGGAAAAGTTCTTCCGTGATCTGTGAAGCTTCCAGCTCGCCGTTTTTTACTTGGCAAGCTAGTTTTTGTGCAGCCTGTACAATGTCCCAACAGCCACCGTAATTGGCCGCAATGTTGAGCGTAAGTGCGGTGTTATTTTCGGTTAATTTTTCGGCTTTAGCTATTTTCTCCTGCAACCCTGCGGTGAAACGAGAAATATCGCCTAAAATTTTTAAGCAGATATTATTTTTATGTAGTTTTTTTACTTCGAGATCCAATGCCTGCATAAATAGGGTCATTAATGCGGTCACTTCTTGTTGCGGGCGATTCCAGTTTTCACTGCTAAAAGCGTATAGAGTTAAGGTTTGCAGGCCAATTTGACGTGCGTAAGAAACAGACTTACGCACAGCTTCGAGACCGCTCTTATGTCCGAAGGTGCGCATTTTACCTTGTTGCTTGGCCCAACGCCCGTTACCATCCATAATAATTGCTACATGTCGGGGAATTTTATTCGGGTCGAGTTCTTTCATTATTTTAATCAAATTTTTAACCGCACTTTTACGCTTGAGGCAAATATATCACATTCACCGACGCTTAAAAACTTAAAATATATTTTTTTGCCGATTCTCTTGCCTTAGAATCCACTTCAAGTACATCATCAATGCAGTGGATTAATTGCGCTTGAAAACTTTCGACAACATATTGATTCACTTTGGCAATATCGGTAAATTTAATTTGTCGCTCTAAAAACGCCTGCACCGCTATTTCATTCGCGGCATTCATTCCCGTGGTGGCGTATTGCCCAGCTGCAAAGGCATCCATAGCGAGTTTTAAACAAGGATAACGTTGATAATCAGGAGCAAGAAATGTTAAGCCATTGAGTTGGTAAAAATCTAATGGCGCCACACCGGAAATAATACGATTCGGATACGCCATGGTTTCAGCGATTGGCGTACGCATATCAGGGTTGCCCATTTGAGCAATCACAGAACCATCAATATAACGTACCATGGAGTGAATAATAGATTGTGGGTGAATAATCACTTCCATTTCGTCCGCTGTCGCATTAAATAACCAACGGGCTTCAATATATTCTAACCCCTTGTTCATCATCGTTGCGGAATCCACGGAGATTTTCTTACCCATAGACCAGTTCGGATGCGCCACCGCCAGTTCCGGCGTAATACCATCGAATTCGCTTAAATCCGTATAACGGAAAGGCCCGCCGGAACCGGTCAGCACGATTTTACTGATGCCCAGTTCCGCTAACGGACAAAAACCAATTTGTTGCTGTGCCTGTGGTGGCAAGGATTGGAAAATCGCGTTATGTTCGCTGTCCACCGGCAATAATTGCGCGCCATATTGCTTCACCGCATCAATAAAAATCTGTCCGCAAGTCACCAAGGCTTCTTTATTCGCCAGCAATACTTTTTTTCCCGCTTGCACGGCCGATAACGTTGGTAATAAACCTGCCGCACCAACAATTGCCGCCATTACTTGATGCGCTTCAGGATGTGCTGCCAGTTCACAAATAGCTTTTTGTCCTGATAGAACTTCAGTTGACAACGAAAGCGCGGTCAAGTTTTCGCGTAATTTTTTCGCTGCATTTTCATCATCTAATGCAACAAATTGCGGTTGAAATTTTATGCACTGTTTAGTCATTAGCTCTACATTCCGCCCACCAACCAAAGCAAACGCACGGAATTTTTCCGGATTATGCTCAATGACTGAAAGCGTGCTTATTCCAATAGAGCCTGTCGAGCCAAGGATAACTAAATTTTGAATTTCCTGCATAATTTTGACCGCACTTTTTAAATTTCTATATAACAAAAAACGCAGGTTAAACTGCGTTTCTGACATAATGGGCTTTTCCACCCGGCAGATGATTAAAAATCCATCAACTCTTTTTCTTTATCTGCTAATACTTCGTCGACTTTTTTAATGAAGCCATCAGTAATTTTTTGGATTTCATCCTGTGCTTTACGCTCTTCGTCTTCACTAATCTCTTTTTCTTTCAGAAGAGCTTTGATTTTATCGTTGGCATCGCGTCGTACGTTACGCATAGCTACTTTACCTTGCTCTCCTTCGCCTTTAACAATTTTGATCAAATCGCGACGGCGTTCTTCCGTCAACGGAGGCAATGGAACGCGAATCGTAGTACCGGCTGAAGACGGATTTAAACCTAAATCGGAAGTTAAAATCGCTTTTTCTACCGTTTGAATCAATGAACGATCGAATACAGTTACCGCTAAAGTGCGCGCATCTTCCGCCACCACATTGGCTAATTGACGTAATGGCGTGGCGGAACCGTAATAGTCCACCTGAATCCCGTCCAACAGGCTTGGTTGAGCACGTCCGGTACGGATCTTCGCAATATGCCCCTTTAAAGTCTCCAAACTTTTTTCCATACGCTCCTGCGTATCTTTTTTAATCTCATTAATCATTGTTATTCCTTTCAATTAAAACAATAAAGCGTGCCGAATTGTACCTAATTAGCCCGATTTTTCCTAGCTAAAAATTAACAAATTGTGGTGCCTTCTTCGGTGCCTAGCACAACATTACGCAATACCCCGACTTTGCTCATATTAAATACCCGAATCGGCATTCCATGATCACGTGCTAAAGTAAATGCTGCCAGATCCATCACTTGCAATTCTTTTTCAATCACATCAGCATAACTTAAGGAATTGTGTAATTTCGCATTGGGGTTTTTAGCCGGATCACTGTCATATACACCGTCTACTTTGGTAGCTTTTAACACCACATCCGCCTCAATTTCAATACCGCGTAAACAAGCTGCTGAATCCGTTGTAAAAAACGGACTGCCCGTTCCGGCAGAAAAAATCACTACACGTTTTTCGCGCAACATTTTAATGGCTTCCGACCAATTATAAGTATCGCAAATGCCGTTTAATTGGAACGCTGACATCAGTTTAGCATTGACATCCGCACGATGTAACGCATCCCGCATTGCCAAGCCGTTCATTACTGTCGCCAACATACCCATATGATCGCCTACCACACGATGCATACCCGCCTTGGCTAATTTGGCCCCACGAAACAGGTTGCCGCCACCGATGACCACGCCGACTTCCACACCCATTCCAATCAATTCTTTAATTTCTAATGCCATTCTGTCCAAGATTGAAGGGTCAATCCCGAATCCTTCCTCGCCTTGCAATGCCTCACCGCTTAACTTTAATAAAATACGTTGATAAATCGGTTTGTTCATTTCTTTCTCCTTACTTTAAAAGATTGAGACATAAATGCCGACTATTATAAATGATCACCGCAAAGCTGAAAATAGACAAACGCAATATAAATAATTGGATCTTCGCTGAAAATTCTGTAAAATCATACCGCACTTTCGAATTGGTAAGGAAATTATGTTGTTAAATAAATTAACATTAAAACAAATTATCGGTTTGCTCTTCGCACTCTTCTGCCTTTATTTTGCGTGCCGATTAATGTTGCAAGGTTCGGGGTTTTATCCAAATCCTAGTTTATCGGATATCGCCCTATTTGCCATTTTAATTGTAATATTCAACGCATCCAAAAAATTATTTTACTTCGTATTGTTGCCATTCGTGCTGTTATACGCGATTTATACGCCTGTTGGCTTAACTTTCGGCGCACCGTCTTATCAATATATTGCTTCCGTATTTGCAACAGATCTATTGGAAAGTAAAGAGTTTTTATCACAGTTACCGGCCACCAACTACTTAGCAGCACTTGCAATTATCGGGTTAGTACTCGCCTTTCGTGTTATCACACAAAAAAATAAATTATATTTACATAAAAATAAAACTTTTCTTGCTGCAGTTGCCGTATTGATGTTGTTTTCCAATTCTCCCTTCACCTTTGTGAAAGAAACCTACACGGCGGGGATGAAAGTCAAAAACGAACTGGAACGCCTGAATAATCTCAGCATTCAAAGCGAGTGGGGAGAATCCACTCTGACCAATTCAAAATATGACGATTATGTATTAATTATCGGTGAAAGCGGACGTAAAGACTACCATCATGCATATGGCTATCCGGTTGAAAATACGCCATTTATGAGTAACGCTAATGGCGTGTTGATCGATGGTTTCACTTCCGGCGGAACCAATACTATTGCATCACTCAAGTTAATGTTAACCAAGCCCGATACCCAAAACTGGGAAGGTAACTACGGCTTAAACCTCATTGATTTAATTAAATCGGCAGGAGTTCGAACCTACTGGCTTTCTAATCAAGGTTATTTAGGAGAATTCGATACCCCAATTTCTGCTATTGCAAATAAAAGCGATGAAAAGATCTTTCTGAAATCGGGCGACTCGCTAAATACTAATATCAGCGATTTTAAACTGCTCCCAAAACTCAGCCAAATTGTTGAACAGCCGGCCACGGGAAAACGTTTTATCGTCGTACATTTATACGCTTCGCACCCGATCACTTGCGACCGCTTAGACGACTATCCAAAAATTTTCAAAGATGACGAACTACCGAAGAAGTATTTCAACGTAAACTGTTATGTCTCTTCCATTAAAAAGACCGATGAAGTCATTAAACAAATTTATCAAGAATTGGTAAAAAACAAGCAAAAAACCGACCGCACTTTTTCGATGATTTATTTCTCTGATCACGGATTGGCGCATCACATGGAAGGTGACAACATTGTGATTCATAACAGCAGCGGCAAAAGCAAACGTCATCACGATATTCCGCTTTTTAAAATTTCCTCTGATGATACAACACGCCATGTTTACAAAGTATTCAAGTCCGGCTTAAATTTCACGGATGGCATAGCTAACTGGATTGGCATTTCCAACCCGATCATAAATAAAGAAATTGACTTATTCAGTAATCAAGCTGACAAAGACGATTACGGGTTACAAAAACAAATCGAGAAAATCGATGTACCGGATGACCCGGCTGTAGTGATACCGCCTAAGTAATATCAGTTTGACGGTATGATGTGTAAATTTGATTGAATAATATTCGCCTAGAAAATTTTCACTTTAAGAGTTAGCAGGTTAATGCCACTTTTGATGCTGCCCCAAATTGGTCAGTATAGCAAATTACGTTATAATGCCTTTTATTTATTACACTCCCAAACGAGATTTCTATGACCAAAATCGCCGAAAATCCTCTTGTCCTAGTGGACGGCTCTTCTTATTTATACCGCGCCTTTCACGCCTTCCCTCCGTTAACCAATTCTGCCGGCGAGCCGACAGGCGCCATGTATGGTGTGCTGAATATGTTGAAAAGCCTGATTTCTCAAGTGCAGCCAAGCCACATTGCCGTCGTATTTGATGCCAAAGGTAAAACCTTCCGCGATGAAATGTTTGAGCAATATAAATCTCACCGTCCGCCGATGCCGGACGATCTGCGTAAACAAATCCAGCCGTTGCATGACATGATTCGTGCATTGGGGATTCCAGTGTTGGTGGTGGAAGGTGTCGAAGCGGATGATGTCATCGGCACGTTGGCACGCCAAGCGTCGCAAAATGGGCAGAAAGTGCTGATCAGTACCGGCGACAAAGACATGGCGCAGCTGGTGGACGACAACATTATGTTGATTAATACCATGAACAACAGCCTGCTGGATCGTGATGGCGTGATTGAAAAATACGGTATTCCGCCTGAGTTGATTATTGATTATCTGGCGTTGATGGGCGACAGCTCCGACAACATTCCCGGTGTCTCCGGCGTAGGCGAAAAAACAGCGCTAGGGCTTTTGCAAGGTATCGGCAGCATGGCACAAATTTATGCCAATCTAGATAAAGTCGCCGAACTGCCGATTCGTGGTGCGAAGAAACTCGGTGAAAAATTGCTTGCTGAAAAAGACATGGCAGATTTGTCCTACGCGTTGGCAACCATCAAAACCGACGTGGCATTGGCATTTTCTCCGCAAGAACTTGCGCTTGGTGACAGCAACAATGACGCCTTAATCGAATATTTCGGGCGGTATGAATTCAAACGCTGGCTAGGCGAGGTGATGAACGGCACCAATTCTGTAACGCAACCGACGCAATCGGTAAAAATTAACCCTTATCAAGCGACGCCGGCAGTCAAAACCGATGAAAGTGCGGTTGAAAACTCGGTTAAATTTAACATCGACCGCAGCCACTATGAAAATATTCTGACTGAAACAGATTTAGCTCGTTGGGTGGAAAAATTAAGTGCCGAGAAACTGATTGCCGTGGATACGGAAACCGACGGGCTGGATTATATGTCCGCTAATTTGGTTGGCGTGTCTTTTGCGTTAGAAAATGGCGAAGCGGCGTATTTACCGTTGCATTTGGATTACCTCGGCGCGCCAAAAACGCTGGAAAAAAGCACCGCACTTGCCGCCATCAAACTGATTCTGGAAAATCCGACTATCGGTAAAGTCGGGCAGAATCTCAAGTTTGATATGACCATTTTTGCCCGTAACGGCATTGCATTGCAGGGCATTGAATTCGACACCATGTTGCTTTCTTACACCTTGGACAGCACCGGTCGGCACAACATGGACGACTTAGCGAAACGCTATCTCGGGCACCAAACCATCGGCTTTGAAGACATTGCCGGCAAAGGGAAAAATCAGCTGACGTTTAACCAAATCCCACTGGGAAAAGCAGGTGAATACGCAGCGGAAGATGCCGATGTGACCATGAAATTACAACAGGTGTTGTGGGAAAAACTTCAGTCGCAACCCAGTTTGGTGGAACTCTATCAATCCATCGAATTGCCGTTGCTCGGCGTATTGTCGCGTATGGAGCGTTGTGGTGTGTTGATTGATTCTGATGCGCTGTTCTTGCAGTCCAACGAAATTACCGAAAGATTGACCGCACTTGAAATGCAGGCGCACGAACTGGCAGGACAACCATTCAATTTGGCGTCCACGAAACAGTTGCAAGACATTCTGTTCGATAAACTCGGCTTGCCGGTGTTGCAAAAAACCCCGAAAGGCGCGCCGTCCACCAATGAAGAAGTGTTGGAGGAACTGGCGTACAGCCACGAATTGCCGAAAGTGTTGGTGGAACATCGCGGTTTGAGCAAACTGAAATCCACTTACACCGACAAATTGCCACAAATGGTGAACCCGCAAACTGGGCGCGTGCACACCTCTTACCATCAAGCCGTGACGGCAACAGGACGGCTTTCTTCCAGTGATCCGAATTTGCAGAATATTCCGATTCGTAACGAGGAAGGGCGCCGCATTCGCCAAGCCTTTATTGCCCGTGACGGCTATAAAATTATCGCCGCCGATTACTCCCAAATCGAGCTGCGTATTATGGCGCATTTGTCCAACGACGCAGGCTTGATTAACGCGTTCGCACAAGGCAAAGACATTCACCGCTCCACCGCCGCTGAAATTTTCGGTTTGCCGTTGGAACAGGTGACGAGCGAACAGCGTCGCAACGCGAAGGCCATTAACTTCGGTCTGATTTATGGCATGTCCTCTTTCGGACTTTCCCGTCAGCTTGGGGTTTCCCGCGCGGATGCGCAACGCTACATGGATTTATATTTCCAACGTTACCCGGGCGTGCAAACCTTTATGCACGACATCCGTGAAAAAGCGAAAGCGCAAGGGTATGTGGAAACGCTGTTCGGACGCCGTTTGTATTTGCCGGAAATCAATTCCTCCAATGCTATGCGCCGTAAAGGCGCGGAACGGGTGGCGATTAATGCGCCAATGCAAGGCACCGCCGCCGACATCATCAAACGCGCCATGATTAAATTGGATGAAATTACGCTTGATGATCCGGATATTCATATGATTATGCAGGTGCACGATGAATTGGTGTTTGAAGTGCGGTCGGAAAAAATCGCGTTTTTTAGCGATCTCATCAAACAACACATGGAAGCCGCCGCCGAACTTGTGGTGCCACTGATTGTGGATATCGGCGTGGGCGAGAATTGGGACGAAGCGCATTAACGTTAAGGAGAGAACATGGCACACAAAATTATCCGTAGCGCAGATTTTACCGCCACCCGCGCTTGGGGCGGTTTGGATATCACTGAAATGAATGGCATCAGCGTGCGGTTACATTGGACGGATGAGCCTTATAAATGGCATATCAATGATGGTGAGGAAGTTTTTGCGGTGATGGACGGCGTGGTGGAAATGCACTACAAAGAACGCGGCGAAGCCAAAAGAGTGTTGCTAGAAACCGGCGATATTTTCTATGCCGGCATCGGCACCGAACACGTCGCGCACCCGCAAGGCGAAGCACGGATTTTGGTGATTGAAAAGGCGGGGAGTGTTTGATTGATAAAGAACTTAAATGTTGCAGAGATATAATAAAATATGACCGCAGAATCCTCCTAAAAGGATTTTTATTTTACAAAACACCGGCGGACACAAAGTTATCAAATGACATAATTTTCGTATCAGCCATAACGTTTTAGTTTCCCAAGAGAGAAATCATTGGCAAAAGTGCGGTAAAATTTAACCGCACTTTTATAGTGTTCCAAGGTTCAATGAACAAGGAGATAAACATGAAACTTTGGTATTCCACCACAAGTCCCTTTGTGCGCAAAGTGATGGCTGTGATTAAATATCATAAATTGGACGAACAAATTGAATTGTTACGCGTGACATCAGCTTTCGATCCTAATTCGCCGCATAACCAAGATAATCCGCTCGGACGTATTCCGGCACTACAGCTTGATAATGGAGAATGGCTGTTTGGTAGTTTATTAATCAGTGAATATTTAGATTCTATCGGACATAATCATTGTTTATTTCCACAAGAGGAACAACGTTGGCAGGTGCTACAGGTGCATTCTTTGGTGGACGGCATTTTAGAAAATACCATCCCAATGATTGCCGAACGCATGCTTCGTCCGCAGGAAGAATGGTGGACGACACGGCATGAACAAATCACTGAACGTAATTGTCGTAGTTTTATTGAATTGGAAAAAGATCTAACAAAATTTGGTGAGCAGTTAAATATTGGCACGGTAAGCGCCGTCTGCCTTATCGACTGGTGGGCATTCCGTCAGGCTCAAACCGGGTTAGATTTAAACAAGCTCACCCCGAATTTAGTAGCCTGGGCAGAGCGTATGAATCAGCATTATGATTTTTTAGCAGAGACCAAGCCGAGATAAAATACGTAAAAAAATGACCGCACTTTATTTATAAACAGTGTAACCAATTTTTATGATAGTGTAGGAACCCTCGAAAACATCTATTCCGGTATGAGATATACGGGGTAGTCAGTTGAAAAAGGAGAAATGTTAAATGAAGAAAATATCCCAAACTTTAACCGCACTTTTACTCAGCTCAGTCGTTATAAGCAGTGTATTCGCAACAGAAAATCATCAAAATGCAGCAAGTGCAGATTATGAACTCGAGAAAGTATTAATTTTCAGTCGTCATGGATTACGCTCTCCGGTGGAAAAAGATCCACAGGAAATGGCTAAATATTCCCCGTATGCTTGGGCGAAATGGGATGTGCCATCCGGTCATCTCACCGCAAAAGGTACCGTGCTAGAAACCTATTTCGGGCAATATTTAGGGCAATGGCTTGCGGATAAAGGATTATTAACGACAGATCGTTGTGCATCCGGTGAAGGTATTTTCGCTTATGCAAATGGAGTGCAACGAACCATTGCAACAGGGCAAGCAATTGTGGCGGGCGCTTTTGCAGGTTGTAATGTGCAATTACAACACCACGGAAAAATAGGTTCAGAAAAAGATCCGATTTTTAACACCCACGCGCATAATCCAAGTAAAGCCTTAATTGAATCTGCAAAAAGCAAAGTCGATTTAAATGCGTTACAGCAAAAACTTGCTCCGAATTATGCACTGTTAAGTGAGATAATTGATTACAAAAATTCACCAAACTGCTTACAAAAAGGTGAATGTGATTTAGGTGGGAAACTAGGCGAATACAGCATAAAAGATGGTAAGTCGGTTAAAATTACCGGCTCTATCAGCACAGGAAAGAAAATTGTCAGTGCATTATTGCTAGCGCATTATGTGGGCAAACCTGATTCAGAAATTGCAAACGGCAATGTTGATAGCCAAGAAAAATGGCGTGCGATTAATGAAATTAAAAACGAATATTACCGCACTTTATTTAAAAATAACGCAGCCTTAGCACAAAATGCCTCATACCCGTTATTGGCATTTATTCAGCAACAGCTAAGCAGTGAAAATAAAATTAGCTTATTGGTTGGGCATGATTCTAACATTGTTGCTTTGCTTTCAGCTCTGGGTGTTGAGCCTTATGAGTTGGATGACTCATTGGAAAATATTCCAATCGGCGGTAAGTTGCTATTTGAAGTGTGGAAACATAAGCCAAGTGGCAAATTGAAATTTAAGTTGGATTATGTATATCAAAGCACTGAACAACTCGTTAAACTAACGCCGTTAAGCCTTGCTACACCGCCAAAACAAAAGGCATTAACGCTTGAGGCTTGTACAAAAGACGAAAGTGGTTTCTGTGATTATGAGCAGTTTCAAAAGGTGTTGAGTGAGGGGATTGAAAACGGCAAGAAGTAGCTTTCATGCAACCCTATGAAAAATACTTAAAAGAAAATTCGCAAAAACTTCGCAATAATCAAACCGATGCAGAAAATAAACTTTGGCAGCGGATTAATCGGGATCAGTTATTAGGCTTTCGGTTTAATCGGCAAAAGCCACTTTTAAGCTATATCGTTGATTTTTATTGTGCGAAAGCAAAGCTGATTATCGAATTGGACGGTAGTCAGCACTATGAGCCAGACCATCAGGAAAAAGACGCATTGCGAGATGCAGAATTAAATTCACTTGGTTTTACGGTGATGCGATTTAGTAATGATGAAGTAATGCGTGAAATTGAAGCGGTGGTAGAGCAGATTTATTTGTTTTTGGAGAATGTAAGGGCTGATTGAGTATGAGGTTGGATCAATTTCTGCCACAAACGCTTGCGTTTGAACGTTGCTTTAGCAACGGCACAAAGTGGGAGCGGAGCGAGTAAATCTCCCCTCCCCCTCTTTGCTAAAGAGGGGGGATTTCTTGAGTAAATTAATAGTAGTGGGCTATTTATATTTTAGAATATGAGGGATTGTTGAGTATGAGGTTAGATTAACGTCTGCCACAAACGCTTGCGTTTGAACGTTGCTTTAGCAACGGCACGAAGTGCGGGCGGAGCGAGTAAATCTCCCCTCCCTCTCTTTGCTAAAGAGGGGGGATTTCTTGAGTAAATTAATATTAGCGGGCTATTTATATTTTAATTTCAATATAGATTAAATTATCTGCTTTCAAAAAACATTAAAGTAGAACATAGATATTTATTAACTCTGCAAAGATCCAACCCCCTCTTTAGCAAAGAGGGGTAGGGGAGATTTGGCAGAAATGATAACGAAGAAAATAATCAAATAGGACATGAATTTCTTAATTTACACACGCTATAAGAGATAACGGAAAATATAATGAAGCAACATACTTATCAAACTACGGTAGAGTGGGTTGGAAATTTAGGAGCTGGTACTTCATCTTATATCGCATACGAACGGGATTTTATTGCTTCGGCATTGAATAAACCTAATATTTTAGGTTCTGCTGATCCTGCTTTTCGTGGTGATAAAACTCGTTGGAATCCTGAAGATATGTTACTGACATCTATTTCTGCCTGTCATAAATTATGGTATTTACATTTTTGTGCAGTTAATAACATTATTGTGCAAGAATACCGTGATGAAGCAATAGCGATTATGGATGAAGGCAGTTCTGAGTATGCAGGACGCTTTATTTCGGCAACATTAAAACCTCGTGTGAGAATTTCAAGCGAGTCGGATGCAGTTAAGGCATTGGTATTACATGAAAATGCTCATCAGGCATGTTTTATCGCAAATTCACTTAATTTCCCTGTGAAATGTGAAGCACTGATTGAAAAAGATTAAATTAAAATAAAACGGTGCGCAAGTTGCACCTTACCAGAGAAAACAAAATGACAACCCAAAACTTCCTAGTAGAAATCGGCACGGAAGAGCTGCCGCCAAAAGCTCTCAAAACATTAGCGACCTCTTTTGCGGATAACGTTGAGGCGGAATTAAACCAAGCAGGTTTATCATTCGACAAAATCGAATGGTTTGCGGCGCCGCGTCGTTTGGCAGTGAAAGTGTTGAACTTAGCCACACAACAACCAAGCAAAGAAATCGAAAAACGCGGGCCGGCAGTGTCTGCAGCCTTTGATGCGGAAGGAAAACCGACGAAAGCAGCTGAAGGCTGGGCGCGTGGTTGTGGTATTACCGTTGAGCAAGCAGAACGGATTGCGACCGATAAAGGCGAATGGCTCGTTCACCGTGCGAAAATTGAAGGTCAACCGACTAAAAACTTGCTTAACGGCATCGTGGCAAATGCGTTGGCGAAATTGCCAATTCCAAAACCGATGCGTTGGGCAGATAAAACCGTGCAATTTATCCGTCCGGTTCATACCGTGACTATGTTATTAGGTGACGAGTTAATCGAAGGCGAAATTTTAGGTGTGGCAAGTGCACGCACCATTCGTGGACACCGTTTCTTGGGCGAGAAAGAATTTGAAATTCAACACGCAGACCAATATCCGCAATTATTGCGTGAAAAAGGTTCTGTGGTAGCGGATTTCAACGAACGTAAAGCCGAAATTTTGGCAAAATCTCAAGCAAAAGCGACCGCACTTGGCGGCGTGGCTGATATTGAAGAAAGCTTGCTTGAAGAAGTGACTTCGTTGGTGGAATATCCAAACGTATTGGCGGCAAAATTTGAAGAACGCTTCTTAGCCGTGCCTGCTGAAGCCTTGGTTTACACCATGAAAGGCGACCAAAAATATTTCCCGCTATATGAAAAAACAGAAGGCGATAAAGACGGCAAATTATTACCGCACTTTATCTTTGTATCGAACATCAACCCTGAAGATCCAACGGCAATTATCGAAGGGAACGAAAAAGTGGTTCGTCCTCGTTTAACCGATGCGGAATTCTTCTTCAAAACCGACTTAAAACAAAAACTGGTTGATCGTTTACCGCGTTTAGAAACCGTGTTGTTCCAACAACAACTCGGTACATTGAAAGACAAAACTGACCGTATTGAGCAACTGGCAGGCGAAATTGCAAAACAAATCGGCGCAGACGAAGCGAAAGCAAAACGTGCCGGCTTACTGTCAAAATGTGATTTGATGACCAACATGGTATTTGAATTCACTGACACCCAAGGCGTAATGGGGATGCACTATGCTCGTCATGACGGTGAAGATGAAGAGGTCGCAGTGGCGTTAAACGAACAATATATGCCACGCTTTGCCGGTGATGAGTTACCAAAATCGTTGGTGGCAAGTGCGGTCGCTTTAGCGGATAAATTTGACACGTTAACGGGGATCTTCGGTATCGGACAAGCGCCGAAAGGCAGTGCAGACCCGTTTGCATTACGTCGTGCAGCATTAGGGGCATTACGTATTATCGTAGAGAAAAACTTACCACTGGATTTGGAAGATTTAGTGAAAAAATCCACCGCACTTTTCGGTGATAAACTTACGAATCAAAACGTGGTTGCCGATGTGGTGGATTTCATGCTCGGTCGTTTCCGCGCATGGTATCAAGATGAAGGCATTGCAGTGGATGTGATTCAAGCGGTATTGGCGCGTCGTCCAACCCGTCCGGCAGACTTTGATGCGCGCGTGCGTGCGGTTTCTCATTTCCGTACCCTTGATTCTGCGGAAGCTCTGGCAGCCGCCAATAAACGTGTGGCGAATATTTTAGCGAAAGCGGAGGGCAACATTGGCGCAATTGATGTGGCGTTATGCGTTGAACCGGCAGAACAAGTACTTGCCCAAAGTGTGTTAAGTTTGGCAAAAGAAGTTCAGCCGTTAATTGCACAAGGCGAATACACGGCGGTGTTGGATAAACTCGCCGACTTGCGTCAACCGGTGGATAACTTCTTTGATAATGTGATGGTGAATGCGGAGGATGCCAAATTGCGCCAAAACCGTTTAGCCATTTTGAACACGTTGCAAGGTTTATTCTTACAGGTGGCGGATATTTCGTTGTTACAATAAGCGGATTAAAAATAAAAGGCTTGGTTTCTCCAAGCCTTTTTATATGAAATTAAGGTCGAACGCCTA
>CAJPST010000031.1 GCA_905373425.1 uncultured Mesocricetibacter sp. | reverse complement strand
GATTACCCTCACCCAATAATAAACGGAAATCCTGCACCATTTTCAGCAAATGATCCGATGCCACACCGAGTTGCTGCATATCTTTGATTTCGGTTCGATAGACGATATTAATATCTTTACAAATATCGAATAATTGGCTGGATGTCAGCGATTGCCCGAAATATTGACCGGCAATATCCGGCAATTGGTGCGCTTCATCAAAAATAATCACTTCCGCATTAGGAATCAGCTCACCGAAACCGCTTTCCTTAACGGCCATATCGGCACAAAACAAGTGATGATTCACCACCACCAAATCCGCCGCCAATGCACGTTTACGCGCCATCACAACATAACAATCGTTATAACTCGGACAATCAGAACCCAAACAGCTTTCCGTTGTACTGGTCAGCTGCGGCCAGAGTGGGCTGTCTTCCGCCAATTCCGCACATTCGGATAAATCACCGCTTTGAGTGGCGGCATTCCATTTTCGCACTTTAGACAAATCCGCCAATACGGAACGATCACCCAACACACCTTGCGCAATAACCTGATCAAGCCGTTCGAGACACAGATAATTAGCACGACCTTTTAACAATGCGATTTTGCCCGAGTAATTCAATGCATCTTTAATTGCCGGCAAATCACGGTTAAATAGTTGATCCTGCAAATTTTTTGAACCGGTAGAAATAATTGTTTTCTTCTTTGCCAACAATACGGGGGCAAGATAAGCAAAGGTTTTTCCTGTGCCTGTTCCCGCTTCAACTACAAGTGCGGTCTGATTTTTAATTGTTTTTTCCACCGCTTGAGCCATTTCAAGCTGCTCCGCACGGGGACGAAACCCTTGAATACGGCGACTTAATGCGCCATCAGCGGAAAATACCTCTATTATCTTCCCGTTACTATCCATTAATTCTTCATCTTAAACAAAAATTTGATGTATATTGTAACAAATAATAAATCATTAAACTCGAACAGAAAGGAAAAATTATGGAGCGTACATTCATCAAACAAATCACCCCTGAATTAAGCCTCTTCAGTTATAACGAAATCCCCGTCGTAACCTTGCAGCATGCTGTCGGCACAGCAGAAATCGCCCTGCAAGGTGCACATTTGCTCAGCTGGCAACCTACAGGGGCACAGCAGGACATATTTTGGTTAAGCGAAATCGAGCCTTTTAAAGCCGGCACGGCAATTCGCGGAGGCATCCCAATTTGCTACCCTTGGTTCAATAATGCCGGCACACCGGCTCACGGTTATGCCCGTATCAATCTGTGGCAACTGAGCAATTACGCTATTTCTGATGAAAAAGTGCGGTTAGAATTTTCATTGTTTTCGGAACAAGGTGTGATTATTGCTAAAATCACCATGTCTTTCGATACTGAGTTTGAAGCATTGTTTACCAATTACGCCGAAGAAAATGCACAAGTGGCATTACACAGTTATTTTAACCTTGGCGATATCACTCAAACAACGCTACACAACCTACCGACAACGTGTTTTAACGCATTAACCCGGCAACAGGAAACTGTGCCGTCAACACGCATGATCAATGAAAATGTAGATTGCGTTTATCCTGCCGAGCAAACCATAACCCAAATTCAGGATAAGGCGTTTCAACGACAAATTGAAGTGGAACACATTAATGCAAGTGATATTGTAGTCTGGAATCCATGGCATAAGCCTACCGGCAATATGAGCGAGCTAGGATATAAAACCATGGTTTGTGTGGAAACTTCACGGATTAATCGTCGCTTGGCTTTAGGTGAAAGTCTCAGCTTAAAAGTGCGGTTAAAATAAACGGCATTTTCACCTGCCGATTGAACCGCCTTTTGAGCATAATCAAAACTAATATTTTCCATAGCACAAGGATTTAATCTGCCGGAAGTATTTATTTTGTACGACAAAAACTATATGATTAAACTGTGGATATTTTATTCAAGTCAAATGAAAAGGAGTTATGTATGAAAAAGTTATTGCTCTCAGCCATCTTGGTTGGTGCGCTTAGCGCCTGTAGTTCTGCGGAAAAAGCAGCCAGAGATTTTGAAGATGCCATTTTCGACCGCAAAGATGAAAAAAGAATAGAAGTAACCAAAGACTTAATCAGCAACAACGAATACATCAATGTAGAAGGCCGTATCTATTATGTCGGTGACGATATCGATATCGGCCGTATGGACAGAGGTATGCACGAAAGATCCTTTGAAATTGGTCGCAATCGTTATTTTGACCGAAGAATAAAATCCGAAGGTGAGCTACGCATTTACAAACAAAAAAATTCCGTGATCATCGGTATGCGTACCGAACGAGAATACGACGGTGACGGTGATTACCGCAACGTAAATAAATTTATGATTAAATCCGTACAAGGCGACGAGACTAAATTTGACAAGCTCCCTAAATCAGGCATTTACACTTACACAGGAAAAGCCTTCGATAAAAATAACGAAAGTGATCTTCGCTACTACATCAACTTTAACAACAAAACCGGTGAAGGTAAAATTTCTAATTTGAGCGGTTCGGGCGAAATCACGTTGAAATCTGCGCCGATTCAACACAGCGCATTTGATCGTTCCGCTCCCGGCATTGAAGGGGTCGCCACTTCCGCAAAAATACAACAAGGTAATTATAAACTGGGAATTTACGGCCCGGACGGTGAGGAAATCGGCGGAAAAGTCACCTTCATTAAAAATGGCGATTCACAAGAAATCGGCTTTGGCGGAAGACGCTAAGTTTCTTCAAAAGCCTTTTTAATCATCCTCAAAGTGCGGTTAAAAATTTCTCTATTTTTTACCGCACTTTCAACCTAACTAAAAATATAGTCTTTTTGTTAAAATAGTGCTAATTTCGCCAATATCTAATTCGCGACAGGATTGACGATGAAATATCTCTACCACTAATTAATTTAATCGCTTCTGCTTTAAATTCTGAGTTAAATAATCGTCTTACGCTTTCCATTGTCTTGCCCTCTTGTTGACGATATTTTACCGCCTATAGAGAATTGCAGGATTAGTCTATCACTATAAAAATGAGTGCTCTAGCAGGGTATGATTGCCATGAAAGATAGTAGATTGTTTAGGATACTGTATTACATATTAGAAAAGGGTAAAGCTACTGCAAATGAACTAGCAGATAGGTTTGAAGTATCAGTAAGAACGATTTATAGAGATATAGACTCGATAAGCAGTGCAGGTATTCCAATTTATGCTATTCAAGGAAAGGGCGGTGGAATAGAGATTGCTCAAGAATTTATTCTAAGCAAGTCTTTACTGTCCCAAAATGAAAAAGAGCAAATAATGACCGCACTTCAGAGCTTGGAGCATACAAGTAAGTTATATGAAGGAGAGTTGTTAACGAAGCTATCTGCGCTATTTAAAATGAAAAATCAAAATTGGATAGAGATTGATTTTAATAATTGGCGAAACAATGAGGCATACGAAAAAACTTTTAATGATTTAAAGTTCGCTATTTTGAGTAGAAATATCATTTCCTTTTCATACTTTAGCAGTAATCAAGAAAAAACATGTCGAACGGTAAAACCTGCTCGCTTATTATTTAAAGGTCAAGATTGGTATTTGTACGCTTTTTGTTTACTGAGAAATGATTTCAGATATTTTAAGCTATCGAGAGTTAAGAATTTAGAAATACTACCATTACATTTTAAAGAAAATTTTGGTGATATAAGACTAAGAAAAGATATAAAGCCCGACAATATGGTGCGAATAAAAGTGAAGTTTGATCGTAGGGCTGCTTTTAGGGTATATGATGAATTTAATGGAGATATTACTAAGGATGATGAAGGAAATTTATATACAGAAATAGACATACCTAATAGCGATACATTATATAACTATATATTTTCATTTGGAAATTATGTAGAAGTGCTAGAACCGGAGGAGGTTCGGTTCCATATTAAAAACCTGGTAAATGAGATAGCGGATAAATATAAAACATGACAAATGGTGTCAAGTTTTCCCCTGTATAATGGGATCTATGAAATTATATAGGAGAAAACTAAAATGAAGTATGAATGGAAAAAGAATGAGAAACACCTTTATGGCATAAAACAAACACCTGCGCTTATAGATGTGCCAAGCCAAAAGTTTATTATGATACAGGGAGCGGGTAACCCTAATAAAGCGGATTTTTCAGATAGAATATCGACGCTGTATTCACTTGCATATTCAATTAAAATGTTATTTAAATCCATGATGAAGAATGAATCTGACGATAAAATCACGGATTTTACAGTGTATCCTTTAGAGGGAATTTGGGAAAAAACCGATGAAGATGGGTTAGATAAAGATAAGCTAAAATATACGCTTATGATTAAACAACCTGATTTTATTACACAGGAAATTTTTCTAAATGCACTTGAAAATGTCCAAAAGAAAAAGCCAAACGCCTTATATAATAAAGTAAGTTTTGGCTGTATAGATGGTGGTAAAGCAATTCAAATATTGCATATAGGGAGTTATGACACTGAACCTGCCTCCTTTGAAAAAATGGATAAATTAACCAAAGAACTGGGCGTGTTTAGGTGTGCTGATTCTCATAGAGAAATATACTTGAGTAATAAAAACAAAACTTCGGAAGATAAATTGAAAACAATTTTAAGATATTCCGTGAGATAAGAAATGGTTTTGCTCCTTGACCGGTGTTACTTACTCTTTGATATAAGCGAATATCTTCCCGCATAAGATAAAAAAGTGCGGTCAAAATTTCAAGCATTTTGAAAACGTTTCAAAAACGACCGCACTTTGTTACAATCTCTCTCAATTTGTCATTGAGAGGAAAACCAAATGAATCCGAGCATTATCGAAATTGATCACCAAAATCTCACCGAGACGTTGCAACTATCACAACAAATTCCTTTGGTATTGACCTTTTATGCACCTAGCCATGAAGTATCACAAAATTTCACCGCGCTTTTAGAACGTTTTACCGAGCAACATCAAGGGCAATTTGTATTGGCCAAAGTCAACTGCGAGGTTGAACAAGAAATCGCCATGCAATTTCAAATCCGTTCTTTGCCGACCACTTACTTATTTAAAAACGGACAGGCTATGGACGCTTTCCCCGGCGCTTTGGATGAACAAACGCTACAACAACGTTTAACTATTATTCTACCGAGTGAAGAAGAATTGAAATTCAATCAAGCATTAGATTTTCTGCACGCGGAAGACTATGACTCCGCCCTTTCTCTGTTAAAAGAAGCTTGGGAATTATCCGATCGTAAAAACAGTGATATCGCTCTACTCTATGCGGAAACTTATATCGCTATCAAAAAAACCGAGCCGGCACTAGAAATTCTGAATAAAGTGCCATTGCAGGATCGCGACAGTCGTTGGCAAGGATTACAGGCGCAGATCGAATTATTAAAACAGGCTGCCGACACGCCTGAAATTCAACAACTGCAAGCAGATTTCAGTAAAAATCCTAGTCCCCAAATTGCAATTAAATTAGCAGTGCAACTACATCAAGCGGGACGTAATGAGGAAGCTTTGGAATTACTGTTTAATATGTTACGTAACGATCTTAATATTGAAAACGGTGAAGTTAAGCAACAGTTTTTATCGATTTTAGCAGCTATCGGGAACACTGATCCGGTAACCAATAAATATCGTCGCTTATTTTATTCTCTATTATATTAATTGGTTATATGTTACTTGAAATTTCCGGATTTCCCCTTATAGTAAAGCAACGATTTTCATCAAGAGTGAGAAAATAATGTCAGAGATCAAACATAGCAAATTATTAATTTTAGGCTCAGGACCTGCAGGTTATACAGCAGCTATTTATGCCGCGCGCGCTAATTTAAACCCGGTGTTGGTAACCGGATTACAACAGGGCGGACAATTAACCACCACCACAGAAATTGAAAACTGGCCGGGAGATTTCGGCGATACCACCGGTCCTGAATTAATGCAAAGAATGTTGCAGCACGCCGAAAAATTTGAGACGGAAATTATCTTTGATCACATCAATCGGGTAGATTTATCTTCTCGCCCATTTAAACTTTACGGTGATATGCAAACTTTCAGTTGCGATGCATTAATTATCGCAACCGGTGCATCTGCCCGTTATTTAGGTTTGGATTCTGAAGAAGCATTCAAAGGCCGTGGTGTGTCGGCATGCGCGACCTGCGACGGTTTTTTCTATCGTAATAAACCTGTAGCAGTAATCGGCGGTGGCAATACTGCGGTGGAAGAAGCCTTATATTTAGCCAATATCGCCAGCGAAGTGCATTTAGTCCATCGTCGCGACAGTTTCCGTTCAGAAAAGATCCTGATTGACCGTTTATACAAAAAAGTGGAAGAAGGCAAAATCATATTACATACCGACCGCACTTTAGATGAAGTATTGGGCGACAATATGGGGGTTACTGGTATTCGCCTGAAAGATACTAAATCAACGGCTACAGAGGAACTCAAACTGGACGGTGTTTTCATCGCCATCGGACACGCACCGAACACCGAAATTTTCCAAGATCAGCTTGAATTAAAGAACGGTTATATCGTAGTGAAATCGGGCTTAGAAGGCAACGCGACCGCCACTTCAGTGGAAGGCGTGTTTGCCGCAGGAGATGTCATGGATCACAACTATCGTCAAGCCATCACATCCGCAGGAACCGGTTGCATGGCGGCATTAGATGCAGAACGCTTCTTAGACGCACAAAAATAAACTAAAAAACGACCGCACTTTTTTAAATAAGGATCCCTTCTTTGCCGCCGTGTAAAGAATTGATTTCCGTTAAGTAAATGAATTTTTCAACGGAAACAAGGCAAAGGAGGGTTTGTTTTATTTTGCCTATTTTACTTTGCACGAGCTAAAAAAATAGGCCGCCTTCAGGCGAAACCTAATGAAATTAAAATGGATAAACAACGCCAAAAATATCTCTTCAAATGGCTCCGAGCCCAACAAAAACCAATCAAAAAATTGCTAAGCCTTAACATTTTACTGGCTGCGGTTTCCTCCGTTATCCTAGTTTGCCAAACTTGGCTGCTAGCGACGATTTTGCATGGTCTCATTATAAATGAAATAAATCGCACAGAATTATTACCGCACTTTATTAGCCTTGTCATCTGTTTCGCCTTGCGCGGTTTAATTGTGTGGCTACGGGAAAAAATCGGTTTTAAATGCGGTGAACAATTACGCAACATGATCCGCAAACAGATTTTAGAAAAGATTCATCAGGTCGGCCCCGCAACAATTCAGCATAAGCCGGCGGGCAGCTGGGCTTCATTAATGTTAGAACAGGTAGAAAATCTGCATAATTTCTACGCTCGTTTTTTGCCACAACAAATGTTATCGGTAATTGTGCCGGTAGTTATCTTAATTGCCGTTTTTCCGCTTAACTGGATAGCCGGCTTAATTTTAATGTGTACCGCACCGCTTGTTCCGGTGTTTATGATTTTGGTCGGTATGGCGGCAGCCGATAGCAGTCAGAAAAATATGGCGACGCTGACACGACTCAGTGGCCAATTTCTCGATCGTTTGCGCGGTTTGGAAACCTTGCGGATTTTTGACCGCACTTTAGAGCAAACCCGTCACATTGAAAGCTCTACCGAAGACTATCGTAAAACTACCATGGATGTGCTGAAGATGGCATTTTTATCTTCCGCCGTACTAGAGTTCTTCACCTCAATTTCCATTGCCATTATGGCGGTATATTTCGGTTTCAGCTTTTTAGGTCAGCTAGAGTTCGTTCCTTCCGGCATTCCTGTTACGCTTTTCAGCGGATTTTTCTGCCTAATTCTAGCCCCTGAATTCTATCAACCGCTACGAGATCTGGGAACCTATTATCATGATCGCGCCTCTGCCATCGGCGCTTCAGATGCCATCGTGGACTTTCTGGAACAGGATTATCTGATTGCGCAATCCGATACCAAACAGCCGTTAGAAATAAAAAGTGCGGTGGAAATTCAGGCTGAAAATGTAGTTGTGCTTTCCACATTAGGAAATGCTCTTACTCAACCGTTAACCTTCACACTGAAAGCGAACACCGATACTGCATTAGTCGGTCAAAGTGGTGCCGGTAAAACTTCACTGATGAACGCGTTACTCGGCTTTTTACCTTATCAAGGTAGCTTGAAAATTAATGGTGTCGAACTGAATCAAACAGATTTAGCCGAATGGCGAAAACATATAGCTTGGGTAGGACAAAATCCGCTATTGCTACAAGGCTCAATCAGAGAAAACCTGCTACTTGGCGATATTCAAGCAGATGAATCAGAAATTGATAATGCCCTACAGCAAGCCCATGCGAAGGAATTTTGCGATAAACTCGGCTTAGACAGCGAAATTAAAGACGGCGGCTTAGGAGTTTCCGTCGGACAAGCACAACGCCTTGCGGTAGCACGCGCCTTGTTACGCAAAGGAAATCTGCTGCTTTTAGATGAACCTACTGCAAGCCTTGATGCGCAATCGGAAAATCAAGTATTACAGGCACTGAATAAAATCAGCCAACAACAAACCACGTTGATGATCACCCATCGCATTGAAGATTTGAAACAATGCGCTAACATTTTGGTTATGCAACAAGGGCAAATTATTCAACAAGGCAATTTCGAACAGCTGAAAAATCAAGGCTTTTTTGCCGAACTTCTGGCTCAACGGACACAGGATATTAATTAATGCGTGCGCTACTTCCTTTTTTAAGTTTATTCAAACACAAACATGCCCGCGCTACACTAGTTTTAGGTGTGTTTTTAATGATTGGCGGACTAGCCGCCAGCATCAGCTTGCTTACTCTGTCCGGCTGGTTTTTAGCCGCTACAGCCATTGCCGGCACAGGAGCACTGTTTAATTACTTTTATCCTTCCGCCAGCATACGCGGTTTGGCAATTGGGCGTACGGTAGCGCGTTATGTTGAAAAAATCGTTACTCATGATGCCACATTCCGAGTATTGGCGAAATTACGCGTGCAAGTATTCAGCCGTATTATTCCACTCAGCCCGGCAGTGTTAAATCGCTACCGCAACAGCGATTTGCTCAATCGTTTGGTAGCGGATGTGGACACGCTCGATAGCCTATATTTGCGCCTACTCGCACCTTTTATCAGTGCTACTATCATTATTTTGATGATGACAATCGGATTATGTTTTATCAGCGTGCCGCTTGCTCTGTTTATGGGGATAACACTGCTTGTTTTACTATTTTTTATTCCGACGATTTTTTATCGTTTGGGTACAACATTCGGTGCTCAATTAACCCACTCCCGCTCATCGTATCGCATGCAGTTTGTGGAATTTATTCAAGCGCAGGCGGAGCTACTGTTATTTAATGCGGAAAAACAACTTAAAACCCGCCTCAATCAAACCGAACGACAATGGCAAGATTATCAACGGCAAGAATCCAATTTGAGCGGATTTTCCACCGCTCTTTTACTGTTCGCCAATGGCGCTATGTTAGCCGTAGTGCTTTGGTTCGGAGCAGAAATTGATTTCGGCAGCGACACTTATGATGCGGCATTTCTCGCCTTGTTTGCTCTTGCTGCACTGGCTTGCTTTGAAATTTTACTGCCGCTTGGTGCTGCATTTTTACATATCGGACAAGTGATTGCTTCGGCGGAACGTATAAGTGAAATTCTTGATCAACCTCCACAGGTAAAATTTGCCGGTACGCAAAGTGCGGTCAGTTTTTCCGACGTTTTAATCGAATTAAAAGATGTTCATTTTTTCTATCCCGAACGTCCTAACGTCGCCCTAAACGATGTCAATTTGTCGATTAAAACGGGAGAAAAAGTTGCCATCTTAGGTAAAACAGGAAGCGGAAAATCGACCCTACTACAACTTTTGGTGCGTAATTATGACCCGAACAAAGGGCATATTTTGCTTGCAAATCAACCTATTGAAGACTATACGGAGCAAACGCTACGCGAACAAATTTGTTTTTTAACCCAACGGGTTCACACTTTTAGTGACACGTTGCGTAATAATTTACAAATTGCTACTAAAACCAAAATCAGCGATGAGCGAATGATCGAGGTGCTCAATCAAGTCGGTTTAAGTAAATTGCTTGAACAGGAAAACGGTTTAAATCTATGGCTGGGTGAAGGCGGTCGTCCACTTTCCGGTGGAGAACAACGCCGCTTGGGTTTGGCAAGAATTTTGTTAAATGATGTTCCGATTTTATTACTGGACGAACCGACGGAAGGATTAGATCGGGAAACGGAACGCCGAATTCTACATTTAATTTTACAACATTGTCAGCAAAAAACGCTGATCATGGTAACACACCGTTTAACTTCCATTGAGCGGTTTGATCGCATATGTGTAATTGACGATGCAAAATTAGTTGAACAAGGCAGCTATTCAGAGTTAAGTCAGAAAGACAACGGCTTCTTTAAACGTTTGATAGAGCGAATTTAAGCGCTAAAAACGCTAAAAAAATCAACCGCACTTTTAAGTGGCTGCTCTCAATTTGTACGGTAGTTTATCTTTCGAGCCTATTCCAATCCGTTGCGGATTTTAGGCTCAAAGAAATCATAATCAACTAGAAAAGCGTCGTGACCATAGTCCGACGCAAATTCATGGTATTGCAAATTCACACCGCTTTGCTCCAGCAATTTTTTGCTTCTATGTAAATCGGTCAGCTTAAATAACTGATCATTAGCAACCGCCACCAAAGTATAACGCGCTTTAATCCGCGCCAATGCAGTTTTAATATCCGTATAACCAATTGCCGGATCATATAAATCCATTGCTCGCAGTAAATGCAGATAAGTATTGGCATCGAATCGGGCTAAAAATTTTTGTCCCTGATAACTGAGATAACTTTCCACCTGAAAATAGTCTCCCCAATACTGCCCTTCATTTTTTATCGCGCGCCCAAAGGCTTTAGCAAGCTGAAGATCCGTTCGATAAGTGAGCATGCCAAGCATACGTGCAATAGACAGCCCTTTTTCAGGAGGATTACCGCCGTAATAATCACCGTTATTAAAATTCGGATCATTCATCACCGCCTGCCGCATGACATGATTAAACCCGATTGCCTCCGCACTTAAGGTCAATGATGAACACAGATTCACGATGTTGTCTAAAAAATCGGGATAATCTATCGCCCATTGGGTCGCCTGCATACCACCGAAAGATCCGCCGATTACAGCGTGTAAATGTGTAATATCAAGATATTCCAGCAAGGCTTTTTGCACCCGCACCATATCCTGAATTGTAATGCGGGGAAATTGGCTGCCGTAAAACTGACCGGTAGCCGGATTAATTGACGATGGGCCTGTGGAACCTTTGCAACCGCCCAACACATTAGAACAGATAAAAAAATATTTAGAGGTGTCTAAGGCTAGCCCCGCTCCCATGAAACTCTGCCACCATCCCAAATTTTTTTCATCTTCAAAACAAGGTTCTGCATCTCCGGTTAGCGCATGGCAAATTAAAACTACATTGCTTTTAGTCGAATTTAATTCGCCATAAGTTTGATATGCCACCTCAATATTCTTAAGTTGATCACCTAGAATTAAATTTAAAGGTTGTTCGGTAAAGAGGAGTGCTTTTTGTACTGCCATAGCTTATTCCGTGAGCGATTATAAGGATTTATTCCGAATATTCGGGATGTTGTATAAGCTAACTTTGTATTTTATTCTTGTCAAGGTATTTTTAGCCATCTAAACGGCTAAAATTAAACTTGAACTTACCGCACTTTTTCATTAAGGTAGACAACGTTAATTAACCGACAGAGCAGAACGGACAGATGTTAGAAATGAAAGGACAGCAAGTAAAAAACAGCTCTCTTGTCGCTAAAATTCCATTAAAACGTATATTCCGCTGTACCATGTTTTTACTGGCTTGTTTCATCGCACTTCTATTGCTAAATGATCAAATTATCGGTGCTTATGTTCGTAAGAATATTTATTACCAAGCGAACGAAGTACCTTTCCGTCCTTACGGAGTTGTATTGGGCACGTCAAAATATGTTGCCCCCAATACACCAAATTGGTTTTATAACAATCGCTTAGCTGCGGCAAAAACATTGTACGACTCAAAAAAAATTGATTACTTGCTGCTTAGCGGTGATAACCGTACGCCATATTATAATGAACCCCGCGCCATGGCGCGTGATCTTGAAAAAATGGGAATCAGTAAACATGTTTTATTCCCTGATTATGCAGGTTTTCGCACGCTAGATAGTATTATACGCGCAAAAGAAGTGTTTAAAGCTGAGCCGATGACTATCATCACACAGCGTTTTCACTGCGAACGCGCGTTATTTATTGCGCAATATCACAATATTGATGCAATCTGTTTTGCCGCCGTCGATCCCGATATCTATACGCTCACCCGCTTACGAGAGATTCTCGCCCGCTTTTTGATGTTATGGGAATTATTCATCGAAAAACAACCGCACTTTTTAGGCGAACCTATCCCCTTACCTGCCCAAGAATAATTCGGAAAATTATTTCTCAATTTTCTCCGGTTAATTTGGCAGAAGTATAAAGCAGATTGAAAATATTCCGTCATTGAGGCTACAACGTTTAAATTATATTGTTAGGAAAAATACGTTCTTGCCCTGTATAATAGCGGCCTTAAATCAAGATATGCTTGCTAAGCAATAGACCAGATAAAAGCAAGCAAAATGCTAGCACTTATAGCCTGAAAAGATTTCACTATTAAAATCATGAGAAAGCAAAATGAATAATATTCACAATCATAAAATTCTTATCTTAGACTTTGGTTCACAATATACTCAACTAATTGCTCGTCGCGTGCGCGAAATTGGCGTCTATTGCGAACTATGGGCGTGGGATGTCACCGAACAACAAATCCGCGATTTCAACCCGACCGGGATCATTCTTTCCGGTGGGCCGGAAAGTACTACGGAAGATAATAGCCCACGTGCGCCGGAATATGTGTTTAACGCAGACGTACCGGTGCTTGGTATTTGCTACGGCATGCAGACTATGGCGATGCAACTAGGTGGGCTAACAGAAACTTCTGAGCAACGCGAATTTGGTTATGCGTCAGTTTCTCTTGAAAATCCGACCGCACTTTTCGCTCATTTAAATGATGGTGACAGCAAATTAGACGTTTGGATGAGTCACGGCGATAAAGTAACGCGCTTACCAGAAAACTTCCAAGTTACAGGGACTACCCCGACCTGTCCGATTGCTGCAATGGCTGATGAAAGCCGTCGCTTCTACGGTGTACAATTTCACCCTGAAGTGACTCACACTAAGAACGGTCTGGAGTTATTAAGAAATTTTGCAGTCGGTATCTGTGGCTGTGCAACCAATTGGACGCCTGAAAATATCATTGAAGATGCCGTAGCGAGAATTAAAGCGCAAGTGGGTGATGACGAAGTCATTTTAGGTTTATCCGGCGGTGTTGACTCTTCTGTAGTAGCACTACTTTTACACCGTGCCATCGGTAAAAACTTGCATTGTGTATTCGTGGATAACGGTTTACTACGTTTAAACGAAGGCGATCAAGTGATGGAAATGTTCGGCAATAAATTTGGTTTGAACATCACTCGCGTGGACGCTGAAAGTCGTTTCTTATGCGAACTTGCAGGTGTATCCGAGCCTGAAGCAAAACGTAAAATTATCGGTAAAGTGTTCGTGGACGTATTTGATGATGAGTCTAAAAAACTGACAAAAGTGAAATGGTTAGCGCAAGGCACCATTTACCCTGATGTGATCGAATCTGCGGCCAGCAAAACCGGCAAAGCTCATGTCATTAAATCTCACCATAATGTAGGCGGATTACCTGATTATATGAAACTCGGCTTAGTAGAACCGTTGCGTGAATTGTTCAAAGACGAAGTCCGCAAAATTGGCCTAGCTTTAGGTTTACCTGCTGAGATGATCAACCGTCACCCATTCCCGGGCCCGGGTTTAGGGGTTCGTGTATTGGGCGAAGTGAAGAAAGAATACTGCGATTTATTACGCCGTGCCGATGCAATTTACATGGAAGAACTCCATAATGCCGGCTGGTATTACAAAGTCAGTCAAGCCTTCACCGTGTTCCTACCGGTAAAATCTGTCGGGGTAATGGGGGACGGTCGCAAATACGACTGGGTCGTTTCTCTTCGTGCAGTCGAAACCATCGACTTTATGACCGCTCACTGGGCACACCTGCCATATGATCTATTAGGCAAGATTTCAAACCGAATTATCAACGAAGTCAACGGTATATCGCGAGTAGTATATGACGTTAGCGGAAAACCCCCTGCAACGATTGAGTGGGAATGATTGTCAAAATAGCATAAAAAAATAAAAGTCTCTTCTTTAAGAGGCTTTTATACCTACCGCACTTTTTATCTTCGCAAAACCGAGCAGTTTATTTTCTCGCCAAATTTCCTTTCATTCTAAAATCAGCATATCTATGTTATGCTAGCTTCAATCAATTATTATTTAGCATAAATTTATGGCAAATCCACTCAAAACCCTTATTAATCGCCTGTTGCGCGGTTCTATTAATGCGAAGAATCGAGCTCGCTTGACTAACTCAGCCCCTTCCGTGATAGCCAGTAACTGTAACGGCGCCTTTATTCTGCACGACTTAGGATTAAAATTTAATTCGCCGTTTGTGAATCTATATCTAAAGCCAAGAGATTTTATCCGTTACTTATCGAACTTTGAACATTACCGTCAAGCTGAATTGGGTTTTGTATCGACGGATGCGCCCTATCCCATCGGTAAATTAGAAGATTTAACCATTCATTTTATGCACTATCATTCAGAAGATGAGGCGCGGGAAAAATGGATTGCACGCACAGCTCGAATTGCCCCTGACAATC
Organism: uncultured Mesocricetibacter sp.; assembly: GCA_905373425.1. Classification (GTDB taxonomy): domain Bacteria; phylum Pseudomonadota; class Gammaproteobacteria; order Enterobacterales; family Pasteurellaceae; genus CAJPST01. The sequence continues at coordinate 240 of CAJPST010000031.1, read as the reverse complement.
TATTTATTATGATGACCGATCGTGACGGCTGTACCTATCAGGAGTTACAGACATTTGATGCGCTTCCTTTTAAAAACAAAATCGTGTTTACCCATAAACCTTATCCTGAATTTGTTTCTGCGTTTTATATTGAGGGTTTTAACAATCAAGGACAAGTGGGTGACTTATATGAATTTTCTGGCTGGCTCGGCAAAAAATATTACGATCAATTTGATTATGTGAGTTGGTTTAACGGTAAAT